>VYDF01000157.1 GCA_009843565.1 Acidimicrobiia bacterium
GTCCATTGCCCAGCTCGGGGCCTACATCGCGCTCTGCGACGACCGGTTTGCCGGCAAGCTGCCTCTGTTCGGTGGCCTAGACAGCGCCCGCTTCCGCCGCCAGGTGGGTCCCGGCGAGCGCTTGGACCTGGAAGTGGAGATGACCCGGCTGTCGGCCAGAGCGGGCCGGGGCCAGGGTCGGGCTTCGGTGAACGGGGAGTTGGCCTGTTCGTGCGAGCTGCTCTTCGTGGTGGTCGACGCCAGCTGATCGGCTTCGACCGGCGAATGACGGCTATTGGGGCGGGGGACCGATCACGATCGATCCATTGTGCCCGCCGAAGCCGAATGAGTTGGACAACGACGGCCCCGGCGTCCACGAGGCGGCCTCACCGGCCACGATGCGGATAGGGGCCATCTCCGGGTCGGGGGTCTCGTACCCATAGGTGGGGGGTATCAGCCCGTGCTCCATGGCCAGCAGTACCGCGGCCGCCTCGATGGCTCCGGCCGCGCCCAGAGCGTGGCCCGTCACTCCCTTGGTCGACGTGACGAGTGGCCCCGGAGTGCCGAACACCTTCTGGATTGCCTCGGCCTCCGCCGCGTCGTTGAGCGGAGTGGAGGTGCCGTGGGCGTTGATGTGGACGATGTCGGCTGGATCCAATCCGGCGTCGGCCAAGGCGAGCTCCATGCACCGAACCGCACCGGCCCCGCCGGGCGAGGGCGCGGTGATGTGATAAGCGTCGGCGTTGCTGGCGCCGCCCAGGATCTCGCCCAACACAGTCGCATCCCGGCTTAGGGCGGCCTCCAGCTCTTCCAGCACCAGCACCGCCGCGCCTTCGGCCTGGATGAATCCGTCCCGCTCCAAGTCGAACGGGCGGCTGATGTGGGATCTGGAGACCGCGGTCATATTCCAGAACGTGGCCTCGCCGGTGATTGAGTTGGAGGCCTCGCTACCGCCGGTAATGACCGCGTCGCAGCGGCCGGAGCGGATCAAGAGGGCCGCATTGGCAATCGACTGGGTGCCTGCGGCGCAGGCGGTCACCGTGTTCTCGCACGGCCCGGAGAATCCGTAGCGCATGGAGATGGCCGCCGATGCCGCGTTGGCCATCAGCATTGGCACCAGAAACGGCGACACCCGTCGCTCGCCCTTTTCGATGCGCACCTGGATCTGGTCTTCCAGGGTGCGAAGGCCGCCCACGCCTGTACCCACCCACACGCCGATCCGGTCAGGGTCAGCGCTGAACTCGCCCGACTGCTCTAGGGCTTCAGCGGCCGCGGCCAACGCCATCTGGGCGAATCGGTCGGTGCGCCGGGCCTCTTTAGGACTGTCGAAGTAGGGAAGAGGATCAAAGTGGTCCATCACCCGCCGACCCTCGGCGGGAGCTTCCAGCAGACCTTGCCAGAAGGCGTCTCGTCCGAGACCGGGCCAGGCCAGGACGCCGATGCCGGTGACCGCCACCCGGCGGGGTGCGGTCATTTGGCCGCGCTCCGCGGCCAGAGGTCGGTTTTCGTCTCGTCAGATGGCTGCGAGGTCATCCCAGTTTGACGGTCACCAGGTCGAAGGCCTGGCCCACAGTCTCAATGTCCTCCAGCTCTTCCTCGTCGATGGTGATGTCGAACTCCTCTTCGAGCGCCATCACCAACTCGACCAAGTCGAGACTGTCCGAGTCCAAGTCGTCAGCAAAGGTGGCCGCGGGTGTGACCTGATCGGCCTCCACCGACAGCACCTCTACGGTGCAGTTCTGGAAACGGGTGAAGTTGTCGTCGCTCACGCTTGTTCTCTCCTACTCGTGGACGGGTTGTCCTTGGACGGGTGTGCGAATGCGTTTCCGGGCCTTCATCCTCCCATGCCCAGGCCTCCGTCTACCGGAATCACCGCTCCGGTGACATATCCGGCGGCGTCGGAGGCCAAAAAGGAAATAGTGGCAGCCACCTCTGAGGGCTCGCCCAATCGTCCGAGGGGAACAGCTTCGATGATGGCCGAGCGGCGCTCCTCGTCTAGCTCATTCAACATGTCGGTGCCCACAGGTCCGGGGGCCACCACGTTGACGGTGATGTTGCGGCTGGCCAGCTCCTTGGCCAGCGATCGGCCCAATCCCACCAGGCCGGCCTTGGAGGCGGCGTAGTTGGCCTGGCCGGCTTGGCCCACAGTCCCTACCACCGACGACACGAACACGATCCGCCCCCAGCGATTGCGCATCATGGAGCGGGCCGCTCGCTTGGCCACCCGGTAGCCGGCGGTGAGATTGGCGTCGATCACGTCGGTGAAGTCGGCCTCGCTCATGCGCATCACCAGCTTGTCCCGGGTTATGCCCGCGTTGGACACCAGCACCTCGACTGGGCCGAGCTGATCCTCGATCTCGTTGAAGGCGGCATCAATCCTGGTTTCGTCGGTCACATCGCAGCACACGCCGAACAAGTCGACCTGTCCGTTAGATTGCGGAGGCTCGCTGCGGTAGGTCACGGCAACCCGGTGACCGTTGTGGGCGAGCTCGGTGGCTGTCGCCAGCCCGATGCCCCGGTTCCCTCCGGTCACCAGGACGACCCTGGATGTGCTCACTGGCCCCAGCGTAGCAGCGCGGCAGCAACGCTCATACCTGCGCCAAAGCCCACCAACAGCACCACGTCGCCGTCTTTGATGGCGCCTTTCGATACCGCGTGGTCCATGGCCAACGGGATGGATGCCGACGACGTGTTGCCAGTGGACTCGAGCACGGTGGCCGCCTTTTCCAGGGGAATGTCCAGCCGTTTCATGGCGCTCTCGATGATCCGGGCATTTGCCTGATGGGGAATCACCGCGGCCACATCGGAGGTCTCCAAACCTGCTTCGGCCAGCACCCGTTGGCTGGCCGACACCATCACCCGAACCGCCTGGCGGAACACCTCTTTGCCGTCCATTTTGATGTAGTCGCCAAAGTCGCAGATCAACAGATCGGCGAAGCGGCCCTCAGAGCCCATGTAGGTGCTGAGGATGCCCCGGTCAGGGCGGCGGGCCGGTTCCAGCACTACTGCGCCAGCGCCATCGCCGAACAGAATTGCCGTCGTGCGGTCGTCCCAGTCGGTGAAGCGGCTGAGCGTGTCCACGCCGATAACCAGCACTCGCTCCATCCCCGCGGCGATCTGGGCTTGGGCAACGGTCACGCCATAGGTGAAGCCCGAGCAGGCTGCATTCAGGTCGAAAGCCCCGCAAACTGCGCCCAATTCGTCTTGGATGCGGTTGGACACCGCCGGAAACACTTGGTCGGGTGTGCAGGTGGAGCAGATGATCAGGTCAAGGTCGGTGGCGTCGATCTCGGCCTGCTTGAGGGCGATCTTGGCTGCTTGGCTACCCAGCTCCAGGCAGCTGCCCCCCACACGGCGCTCGTGGATGCCGGTGCGCTCCACGATCCATTCGTCGCTGGTGTCGAGGACGGCAGCCAAATCGTGGTTGGTGACCACTTTGTGGCCTGCCGCGGTGCCCAGGCCGGTAATCGCCGCTCGCGTCATTTGCCTGATGTCCTCACCCTGTCCGCAGCCAAGCGATGGGCTGACTGGCGGTGACCCGTTCGCCTTCGACAGCGAGAAATCCCATGATCACGCCCCCCCAGGGAGTGCGGACCTCGGTGTCGCCCACGTGGCCCAGGAGCTGGCCAGCAGGCACACCGGCGCCCATCAGGTTGTCCTCGGTGGGCTGGAAGACGCCAGCTGCTGGGCTCACCACCAACCGCTCGGTGGCAAACAGGGCCTCTCCCTCCAGGGGGCCGCCCGCGGCCACCGGTGGACCGGCCAAGGCTTCGAGCACCGCGTCGATATCAGCGGGGGCATTCACCTTGAGCGATTGGCACTCCTTGGCTGTGCGCTTCACCGTCCCGGTGAGCACCGCCCCCGGCCCTAACTCCACAAATGTGGTGAATCCGTCGTCGCACATGTTGTGGACCGACTGGCGCCAGCGCACCGGGCTGGTCAGTTGGGAGCTCAGCAGATCGATCCACGTGTGGGCCCCGGTGTGGGGGTTGGCATCCACGTTGGCGTACACCGGGTGATCGGGAACCCGAAACTCGGTCTTGTCCACGGCTTTGCTGAGCCGGTCGCGGGCCGACGCCATGAACGGAGTGTGGAAGGCGCCGCCCACCGGCAGGGCCATGACCCGCTTGGCACCCATCTCTTTGGCGATGGCCCCGGCTGCCTCCACCATCGCGGGGGCACCGGCAATCACTACTTGGCCGGGAGCGTTGTAGTTCGCCACCCACACGTCTCCGTCGGCCTGCTCGCATGCCTGCTCCACCAGGTCGTCATCGAGGCCCATGACCGCGGCCATAGTGCCCTCTTGCTCTTCCGCGGCCACCTGCATGGCCTCGCCCCGCTCCGACACCAGACGCACGCCGTCGAAGAAGTCCACCACCCCGGCCGCCACCAACGCGGAATACTCGCCCAGGCTGTGGCCGGCGTGGCCAGCAGTCTCGATACCCACCCGGGTCACCGCGTCGAGGGCGATCATCGACACCATGAAGGTGGCGAGCTGGGAGTTGCGAGTGTGGCGCAACTCCTCGTCATCAGCGTCTAGCAGGAGATGGGCCACATCGCGTCCTGCCGCCTCTGAGGCCTCGGCTACCAACTCCCACGAGGGGTGGTCAACCCAGGCCGAACCCATGCCGGCCTTTTGGGATCCCTGGCCGGGATAGGTGAAACAGATCATCAGGTGTCAGACCTCTCAGACGACAGTGGGGTTTCAACACTCTACGGGAGAGTGGCCCCGGCAGGATATCCGGCAAGGCCCCCTAGGCCAGGGCAATCTAGACTTCTGTTCCCTCAGCCAGCACGCTGAGCAGCCCAGTGCTCCCCGCACTGGCCACCCGCCCGGGTGGTGGAATTGGTAGACGCGCCGGACTCAAAATCCGGTTCCCGCAAGGGAGTGAGGGTTCGAGTCCCTCCCCGGGCACTGTGCCAACATGGGCGCCGTGGAGCACGGTGCCCCAACCGGAGGGCGACAAATCCGGTTCGAACCCGACGACAGGCCGCCGCCTGCGCTGACCGCGGGCATGGGCATCCAGTTTGCAGTGCTGACCATCGCGGGCATTGTGCTCACGCCGGCGATCGTCATTCGGGCGGCGGGCGAATCCGACTCGTATCTGACTTGGGCGGTGTTCGCGGCGGCGATAGTCAGCGGCATCAGCACAATCCTTCAGGCGGTCCGGCTCGGCCGCATCGGCGCCGGGTACGTGCTGCTCATGGGGACGTCGGGAGCGTTCATCGCGGTGTGCGTGGCGGCGCTGGTCGAGGGCGGCCCCGGCTTGCTGGCGGTACTGGTGGTGGCGTCGTCGCTGTTCCAATTCTTGCTCGCTGCCCGGCTCTCGCTGTTCAGGCGCCTGGTCACGCCGGTGGTAGCCGGCACCGTGCTGATGCTCATCGCGGTGACCGTGATGCCGCTCATCTTCAACATGGTGAGTGCGTCGCCGGAAGGAAAGTCCGACTGGAGCGCCCCGACGACAGCCCTCGTCACCATTGTCTTGATGATCGCCATTGCACTGAAGTCGTCCGGAAGCCTGCGGTTGTGGGCGCCGGTCATCGGCGTGATTGCCGGTTCGATTGTGGCCGCTGGCTTCGGGCTCTATGACTTCGACCAGGTGTCCGACGCCTCCTGGGTCGGTGTGCCCGACGGCGGATGGCCGGGCTTCGACGTCTCGTTCGATGCAGCATTCTGGAGCCTCCTGCCGGCCTTTGTAATCGTCACGATCATCGGCGCAGTCGAGACCATCGGCGACTCCGTGGCCATTCAGCGGGTGTCGTGGCGCAATCCGCGAGCGGTGGACTACCGGGTGGTGCAGGGAGCAGTGGCCGCCGACGGCACCGGCAACCTGCTATCGGGGGTGGCCGGCACGGTGCCGAACACCACCTATTCGACGAGCGTATCGATCACCGAGCTGACCGGCGTCGCCGCCCGACGCGTAGGTGTCGCCATTGGCGTCATATTCGTCATGTTGGCGTTCTTGCCCAAGTTCTTGGCGTTAGTGCTCGCCATCCCGGATTCAGTGGTTGCGGCGTACGTCACCGTGCTGATGGCGCTGTTGTTTGTGGTCGGCATGAGGATCGTCTCCGAAGAGGCTGCGGACTACCGAAAGGGCCTGATAGCTGGGGTTGCCTTCTGGCTCGGTGTCGGATTCCAGAACAACCTGATCTTCCCGGAGTACATGGAGGGCTTCGCCGGCGGATTGTTGGAGAACGGGATGACATCGGGTGGCCTCGTGGCCATCGTGCTGACGCTATTCACCGAGGCCACTCAATCTCGCCGCCATCGATTGCGCACCAACCTGGCAATGTCGGAGCTGCCCCGCATCCAGGGGTTTCTCAACGGCTTCGCAAAGCGGCATAGCTGGGGGGCGTCAATGTCGCAGCGACTCGACGCCGTCGCCGAAGAGACACTGGTGACGATGCTCGAAGCCGAGCAGACCGGAGAAGCCGCAACCGACCGAGCGCTGCGGGTTACTGCTAGTAAGCAGGACGGACGGGCCGTGCTCGAGTTCGTGGCTGCGGCCCGGGGGGAGAACATCGAGGACCGCCTGGCTGTGCTCGACGAGCCGACGGCAGACAGGCCCGTCGAGCGTGATGTCTCATTGCGGCTGCTTCAGCATTACGCCACGTCAGTCCTCCACCAGCAGTATCACGAACTCGAGATCGTCACCGTCCACGTCAACCTCACCAGCGACCCGGTGGAGGAATAGCCCAGGTTCGGATCTGGGGGGATCAGCTCCAGGGGTTCGTCAGGTTTAGGTTGGTGAACCGTTCGAAGTCGCTGGTGTTGCGAGTTATCACGGTCATGTCGTGGCAGATGGCGGTGGCGGCGATGAGGGCATCTCTAAATGGGGCGGGGTCTGGCACATGCAAGCCCGCGGCTGCGCGGGCGATTTCGGCACTGACAGGGAGGAGCCGGTCTTCGAAGGCCGCGGTAACGCTAGAGTCAAGCCAGCTTCGCAGAATCTTGCCTTGGTCGGGATCGCGGCGTTCGGCGAGGAGGACTCCGTGCTCAAGTTCGTGCAGGGAGACGACCGACATGAACATGAGCGTGGCAGGAACGCTTGCTGCCCAGTCGGCAACCCCGGGGTTGGCCTTGCCAACAGCTGCTTTGCGCAATTCGGAGACAACGTTTGTGTCGAGGACAAACATCAATCGAAATCGGCAGCTGTAGCAGCGTCAGAGGAAACCGGGGCGCTGAACTCGATGTCTTCGACCCCTGGGGGATCGGCGAGAAGTTCTGCAATACCTGGTCTATTGGCGTCGAGCCGTTGGTAGTCCTCGAATGTCAACAAGACGTGTGAGAGCCGACCCCTGTCAGTGATATATACGGGGCCGTGTTGAGCAGCCCTCTTGGCACCACCGGTATCTTGGTTGAATTCCCGGCTCGTGAGCTTTTTGGCGGCCACGTTCGGATGCCTCCTTCTTATGTAGCAACGTTACTATATCATAGGAGGAGCGGCAACGGTGATAAGGCATTGACGCCGCGGGGTAGCGTCGGGGCGTCTTGGGGTGGGACGGTAGGAGAATGGGAATGACACAGCTCGAAGCAGGTGTTGTGGAGACGACGCATGGGGCGGTTCGGGGGACGGTCATCGATACGCCTTATGGGGCGGTGCAGCAGTTCTTGGGGATTCCGTTTGGGAAGGCGCCGGTGGGGGAGCGGCGGTTCTGTGCCTCTGAGGCCGCTGAGCCGTGGGAGGGGGTGCTGGATGCGAGTGCGTTCGGACCCGATCCCGTTCAGAGCGTTGACGGCCCCTACACCGGGGTGATTCCGGGGACGAGCACCGACTCGGTGTCAGAGGACTGCCTAACGCTCAATGTGTGGGTGCCGGCGGGGGCTGAGGATGGACTGCCCGTGATGGTGTGGGTGTACGGCGGTGCCTTCTTGACCGGGGGAAGCTCGTTCCCGCTCTACAACGGAGCGAGGTTGGCTGCTGAGCAGCAAGTGATGGTGGCCTCGGTGAACTGTCGGGTAGGAGCGCTCGGCTTCATGGACCTGCGGCAAGTGCCGGGTGGGGAGAGCACCACGGCCAACTGTGGCCTGCATGACGTGAGGCTCGGGCTGGAGTGGATTGCCGCCAACGCGACTGCCTTCGGTGGCGATCCGGCGACGCTGACCGCGTTCGGCGAGTCGGCGGGGGCCGGGTCGATCCTGCACTTGCTCGGCTCTCCGGGCATCTCGTCGGTAATGAGACGGGCCATCATGCAGAGCCCCGGCGCCGACATGACCCAGACGCCTGAAATTGCCGCCAAGGTCGCTCGCTGCTTCATGGGCAATGCCGGCGCGAGCGATGTAGCGGGACTCCGTCAGTTGGAGCCACAGGAGATAGTTGCGGCCCAGGTAAAGACCGCCATGGAGATGTTCAACGAAGCAGGGGCGATGCCGTTTCATCCTGTTGTCGACGGATCCCTCATTCCGGCACCACCGGTGGAATTGCTTCAAGCAATGACCGCGACCGATATAGATGTGCTCGTCGGTGCCACTGCCCACGAACTGCGCTTGTTCCAGCAGGACCTGCCCGCCGACAACTCCAATCAGATTCTGCATCACATGGTGAGCGGCCACATCGCGGCGAAGACCGGCGCCGAGCCGCCGGCAAGCGACGTGGAAGCTGTGGTGCGGGAGTATCGCCTGGCCGCCGAAGGCACTGCCTGGAACACTGACAGCGACATTCTCACTGCCATTAACACCGACGTCTCCATGAGGGAGCCCATTCAGCGGATCGCTGACTTCCGTGCTGCGGCTGGGGCGCAGACCTACATGTACGACTTCCGGTGGTGCTCACAGGCCGACCCGGATAAGGGGGCATTTCACGCCATCGATCTGCCTTTCGTGCTCGACAGCTTTCACGTCGACGGTTGGCGCGAATTCGTCGGTGCCGATGAAGCCGCCCAAGCGCTGGGCCGGGGCATGCGGTCAGCCTGGGCGGCCTTCGCCCGCAGCGGCGACCCTTCGACAATCGAGTTCGGCCCTTGGCCCCGGTACGAACTCGATGAGCGCATGACAATGATCCTCGACAGCGACCCAAATCCGGCCGCCGACCCTCTAAGGAATGAGCGGTCGATGTGGGGGCCAGTAGGCGGAGGGGATTCTCAGTAGACCTCGGGGACGAAGGTCTGGTCCGACAGGGGCGGGCGCACGTATCCGGCGCGGTCTTGGCGCTCGGGGAGCTCGACTTCTTCCCAGGGCACTTCCTCGTAGGGGATCATCGACAGCAAATGTGAGATGCAGTTCAACCGGGCTGCCTTCTTGGAGTCGGCGTTGACTACGTACCACGGAGCCTGCTTGATGTCGGTGTGGGCGAACAGCGTGTCCTTGGCCTTGGAGAACTCAACCCACCTGGTTCGGGCCTGGATGTCCATCGGCGACAGCTTCCAGCGCCGCAGCGGGTCGGAGATCCGGTTCTGGAACCGGCGCTCCTGCTCCTCATCGCTCACCGAGAACCAGTATTTGATCAGGATGATCCCTGACCGAACCAGCATGCGCTCGAACTCCGGGCACGAGCGCAGGAACTCGCGGTACTCCTCTTCGGTGCAGAACCCCATCACCGGCTCCACCAGCCCTCGGTTGTACCAACTTCGGTCGAACAGGATCATCTCGCCAGCGGCGGGCAGCTCGGCCACATAGCGCTGGAACCACCACTGCGTCCTCTCTCGGTCGCTGGGTGTGCCCAGCGCCACCACCCGCACCACCCGGGGGTTGGTCCGCTCGGCGATGCGCTTGATCACCCCGCCCTTGCCAGCCGCGTCGCGTCCTTCGAAGATCACCACCACCTTGAGGCCCTTGTGGCGAATCCAGCGCTGTAACCGCACCAGCTCCTCTTGAAGCCGAGCCAACTCCCGCTCGTACACCTTCCTGTCTAGCTTCGGGCGCGGCTCGGGCCTGGGCGCGTCGGCTCCAGAGATTCCCAGAACGTCATGACCCGGGTCCGGACCCATACACGAATCGTAATTCCGGCGTCATTTCCCGACAATGGGCTTGTCTAGCCATTCCTAACCGAAGGAGAGGGACCCGACCAGTAATCGAAGGTCCGGGGTCGTATGATCCCAATCGCGGGTGGGTCCACAGGGGGGCGCAGTCAAATCTCCTGAGGACCACAAATTGAACTACTACGTGATTGCCGCCGCTGTAATCGTGGGATCGGCGTCCGGCGCGGCTTCGGTCTATTGGATCAATCGGGGAGTCCACGCTGGCTGGATTGTTCTCGGTGCTTTGGGCATTGGCGTTGGCTGCACCATGGTCCTGACGGCGGTGGCGCTGCTCTTTAGCGGACGAGATGGCTTTATGGTCCTCCACGTCGTCTATCTGGTGCTTGTCGTCGGTATGCCCTTGGCTGGAGCGGTGGTGTTGGCTTTCGCCAGTCCAATCCCGCCGACCATCCTCGCTTTCTGCATCGTTTCTTTCTCGGCCATCCCAATCGGCATCTATGCCACCCATATAGAGCCGTTTTGGCTGCGGGTGGATGCCGTGGAGCTAATGGTTGACGGGATCAGCAAGGACATCCGGATCGGTGTCGTGGCCGATCTTCAGACAACTTCCATTGGCGACTACGAGAATGAGGCCATTGACCGCCTCATCGCCTTGGAGCCTGACATCGTCGTATTTCCGGGGGACTTGCATCAGATCAAATCTGGCCAATTCGAGGTGAGGGCCCCGGAATTCACTCAGCTCGTTGAGCGACTGGTTGATGCCGTGCCCATCGTCTATCTGGTGAACGGTCATTCCGACACCGTCACCGACCTCTGGCAGATAACCCGTGGGACTGGGGCCAGAGTTCTTGACAACGAGATTGAAACTCTCGAGCTCAACGGCAACCTGTTCCATCTCGCTGGTGTATCGCTGGCCGGCCGTGACTATGAGCCTGCAGCATGGAAGGCTGCCGACCGAATCGAAAGCGACGAGCTCCCCGGAGTGAGGATCCTTCTGGCCCATGAGCCAGACGCGATCAGGCTCCTCAAAGAAGAAACTGTGGATCTGCTCATCTCGGGCCATACCCACGGGGGGCAAGTGTCAATACCGTTCTTCGGCCCTCCCATCACCGCGTCCCGGGTGCCCCGGGATGTCGCCGCCGGTGGGCTCCATGAGCTCCACGGAATACCGGTCTACGTGTCCACCGGTGTGGGACGTGAGCGCGGCAACGCCCCCCAGCTCCGTTTTGGAGTCCGACCGTCCATCGGCATCATCGATTTGGTAGCCGGTGACTAACTGCCCAGACCAGGTCGTAGTCCTACCTCGCCTGCCCTCAGTTTTGTTAGCCACAATGGAAGCCATGACGGCCGATCAGCTGAACCACTACAAGCACAAGCTGAACTTCGAAATGGACTCGTGGGACGTCAACGAGGCCCTGGATAACGGGGAGCCGATAGTGGTGGTGGACGGCCGGTCAGCTGAGGCATTTGTCCAAGAGCACATTCCCGGTTCGCTCAGCCTGCCGCATCGGACGATTGATGCCGAGTCGACGGCCATGCTCGATCGGTCACTGACCTACGTCTGCTACTGCGACGGGATCGGGTGCAACGCCTCAACCAAGACCGCCTTAAAGCTGCTCATGTTGGGCTTCGAGGTGCGCGAGCTGATCGGCGGCCTCGACTGGTGGAAGCGCGACGGCTACCCAACAGACAGGGGGTAATCAAGGACATGTCGGTGATCCTGTTTGAAGAAAACCAGTCCACAACACCGAGGATGAAGTCCTTTCTCCAATTGGGGTTGGCACTAATGATTGTGGCGGCAGCGGTCTTGTTGTTGGTCTGGATTCTTGCCGATTCCGGTTCAGGGAGGGAGGGGTTTCCTCCCATCTGGTGGGTGCCGTTGATTCCTGAGGCCAGCTTCGCGATTTGGCTGTCGTTTCGGATTCGTACACGCGTCGATGAAGGTCACTACCGAGTACAGCTGTGGCCGTGGCCCAAGGCAACGGAGGTCCCAATTCAGCAGATCAAGGCCGCCCATACCCGCGAAGTCCGCCCGGGCAAGGAGTTCGGAGGCTGGGGCTATCGGATCAAGCCGGGGGCGAGGCTGTACAGCCTGGGGGGCCGCTACGGGGTGTCAGTCGAATATGAGCACCAAGGAAAGTCTCGAGAGCTCACTGTCACCACTGAGCAGGCCGACGAATTGCTCGCCGCCCTGTCTTCCATGGGGGTGTCTGAACGGACCACTGGCTCCTGACCCACGCTGAGCCAGCCAATTGCATGAACAGCTGCGATTTAGGCGTCAGATGAGGCGGAAGGCCAGGCATTTGGTGTCGGGGATGGCATCCAGGGGGGTGGCCACGTCGCTTGCCTCGGGGCCGATGTCGAGGTTTGCGAGTTCCTCGTAGTCGAGCCCGTACACCTGGGCGGCTGTGCGTCCGAGCAAATCCTTCAGAGACTCTTCTTCCCAAGTGTGGAAGGAGTACTGGAGGGCCTCGGTGGTGTAGGGATATGTGCCCTCGTCGTGGGGGAAGTCGGCCCCCCACATCGCCCGGGTGTGGCCCATCTCAGCGATGCTCACGGCTTCCTTCGGCGTGGTGAAGCTCGACCCCATCCACACGTTGCGATGGAAGTAGTAGCTGGGCGGGTGAGGCAACTGCTCGCCTTCCGATCTCATCACGCCAACGGCACCGGTCTTGGTCCAGCTCT
Source organism: Acidimicrobiia bacterium (assembly GCA_009843565.1). Taxonomy (GTDB): domain Bacteria; phylum Actinomycetota; class Acidimicrobiia; order Acidimicrobiales; family Bin134; genus Poriferisocius. The sequence goes on from VYDF01000157.1 coordinate 12,583, forward strand.
CCCAGATGTTGTCCATCCGGGCTAAGACCTCTGGTACCCAGCCGACACTTTGCTCGGTCATAGTGAAGCGAAGCCGTGGAAATCGCTCGAACACCCCGCCGATGATGAGGTGCCAGAGGGTGCGGTTGGCGAAGAAGGGGACCTCCATCAGCCACACGAACCTCGGGGCGTCCTCCAATTCGGGTACTCCCTGGCCACCGTGCTGGGCCACCACGATGTCGTGGTGCTGGGCCGCGGCCCAGATGGGGTCGTACCGCGGACTCCACAATCCGACCAGATGCGAATCGGGGGGTATGGCCGACAGCAGTATTCCCTTCAGGCCGTTCTCAGCTGCCCACGCAATGTCGGCGGCCACCTGATCGGGATCATTGGCGAACACCTGGGCCAGCCCGGCACGCCGACCGGGTAGCTCCGCGCAGAACTCGGCCAGCCAGCGGTTGTGGGCCCGAAGGCCGGCGGTGCGCTGTTCGAGCTCAGTGGGCGTGTCGGGTGGTCGGGCCACCAGCCCTCCCGATGGAAAGAATGGCGGAACGGTGTTGGGGAACAGCACCTCGGCGGCGATGCCATCGGCTTCTAGCTCACGCTGGCGGCGGGCTGAATCCCAATTGCGGTCGGCATCGGGATTCTCGAGGTCGCCGAACGGGTTCACGAATGAGTCGTTCCAAACGTCGAACTCCTCGTGCCAGCGGCTCTCCAGGTACTCCTTGTAGTCGGGCCGGTCGGCCCCGACGTGGCCGTCGGCCGACACGATGGTGTAGCGAGCGGTGGTCATATCGCGGCGACTAGCAGGCTAGCCAGATCGCAGGCTGGACAGGTCGGCCACGTCCATCACCCGCAGCGTCGGCGGGATGTCCTCGACCACCTGGTTGTAGCGCATGCCCATGGTGCCGTGGTGGCGGTGGTTGGTGTCGA
>VYDF01000128.1 GCA_009843565.1 Acidimicrobiia bacterium
GTCATCGGACCTTCTCCGCTTGAGAGCGCACGTAGTTGTTGACCAGCACCGCCACTAGCAACAAGGCGCCTAGCACCAAGAAGCGCCAGTCGCTGTTCCAGGTGGCGAAACCGATACCGGAGGTGATCATGCCCCAGATCACCGCACCGATGGCCGCACCGATGGCCGATCCATAGCCGCCGGTGAGCAGGCAACCGCCGACCACCGCCACAATGATGTAGCGGAACTCGTTTCCGTCGCCCACGTTGGCCTGCACCGAATTGAGCCGGAAGGCGATCACCATGCCGGTGATCCAGGCCGACGCCGAGACCAGCATGAACAGCGTGGTCTTGGTGCGGGCGGCGGGCACACCCACCGAGCGGGAGGCTTCTTTGTTGCCGCCCACCGCAAAGATCCAGTTGCCGAACTGGGTGCGGGCCAACACCCAGGCGCCCACAACCGCGAACAACAAGAACAGCATCACGCCGACCCCGAATCGGGTCTCAGCCCGGGTGGCGGCCAGTTCTTCGCTGGTGATGAACATCAGCTTGGCTGCGATGCCCAGCATCACTGATCCGAGCCCGACGAAGACCAGCGAACGGCCCACGCTCTCGTCGGAGGTGAACAGGGTGCGGTAGAGGGTGGCCAAGGCGAAGACCGCGAAGGCGACAATGCCTCCCTTGGCCACCGCCATGATGATGCTGTAGAGAATCCCGTCGCCATCGGCCAATTCCAGGATCAACGACACGAGTCCTGCGATTGTCCCGAGCGCGGTCCCGACTTGCCGCGCCAGCGGACCGTGAACCGGTGGTGGCGGGGCAGAGGTGCGTCGGGCGGCGATCAGCCGGGCGACGGCAGAGGCGGCCAAGAGGAGCGCGATCAACAGCAGTGCGGTAAACAACTCCACCCGCAGCTTGCGGGAATCGGCCTCCGACTGGATAAAGAAGGCCAGCCCCACGACGGCCCCCGCGGTGAGGAGGGTGAACAACACCGCCAGCCCGCGACGTCTAGCGGCAATGCTGAGTACCACCACTCCGGCGATAGCCAAGATGCCAAAGAGGATGGCCCGAGCCCCCTGCACTGTGATCATGTAGCTGATGCCGGGGATGAGGGCGATGAGGGCGCCGATAGCCGGGTACCCCACACTGACCCGGCCCAATGCGGCCAGAACGGCCAAAACCCCGGTGGCGCCGATGCCGATGGCCAGCACGGTGCGGCCCGGGGTGCCGGTCAGGAAGTCGAGGCGGTTTTCGTTGTTGGAGTCCATGACCGCGGCGATGAGAATGGCACCCACGATCGCCACCAAGCCGGCAATGAAGTACTGGACAATTCGCGGGTTGCGCTCTTGCTGGTTGGAGGCTCGCTCAGCAGGCTGGTAGCGGGCCAGGCACCAACCGGCCACCGCCACCAGCACACCCGCTCCGGTGATAATCCCGAATACCCAGTTGGAGCTCCTGCCGTCTTGGTTGAGCAGCAGGATGTAGCCGATGGCGCCGACGACCGCGCCGATAGCGGAAATCAGGTATCCGCTCATGTTTGGCTTTTCGCGTCGGGCGTAGGCCAACTCCATGGTGCCCAAGATCAACACCACCGCGCCGATGATTAGCATGCCGCTCCAGGCCCAGTCTCGGTTGTCCCAGATGTGACCATTGCGGACCCAGGTGGCGCCGAAAATGTTGTCCCAGAACTCATAGCCGCCCGAGCGGTCGAGGCCTTCGGCGATCACCTTGTTGGTGAACAGCTTGGTGAATCCGAGCTTGGCCCCGATGAGGATGAAGAACGTACCCAGCGTGACAATGAAGCTGGGCAGCGAGGTTTTGTCAACCAGCGTCCCATTGAACCAACCGATCGCCAACGCAAAGGCCAGTGAGAGCGGAACCGCGAGGTGCAGGCTGAGCCCGGCACCACCCAGCTCAGCGGTGTCGCTGCTCAACAAGACCACAATGACCGCAGTAGCCCCGGTCATGGAGCCGGAGGAGAGGTCGAACTCTCCTCCGATCATCAGCAAGGCCACCGGGATCGCCATTAGGCCGAGGGTGGCGGCCACGTCCAGATAGTTGGCTGTGCCCCCTGCCGTGCCGAATGGCGCTGAAACCAGCCAGAACAGCAGCCATACACCGACTGCGCCGATGAGAGCGCCGATCTCAGGCCTGGTCAGCAACTGCTGGACTGGACCTCGATGGGCTAGTCGCTCGTCTTCAACTGGCGGCGAGCTAGGCGCAGAGTCAGTCGTAGTGGTCGCTTCGGTCACGAGAGTCCCCCCTCTCTACCTGGGCGATGTACCCGGCTAATGAATTTCGTTGACTGTAGACGAAATGAAAGGAGCGCTGCCCGGATACCCCGGACAGCGCTCCTTTCTCGTCTGCGACGCACTAGGCGTCACAGCTCAGCTTTTTGGTTTATCGGGTTCCCTGGGACACCAGTGCCTTGACGTCAGCCGCGTTGGCGGTGTCGACGAAGCCCGGACCGGTGAGGATGGGCAGGCCGCCGCCCGCGGTGTTCAGGTTGGTGGCTTGCAGGTGCATCAAGATGACCGGCAGATAACCCTGTAGGTACTGCTGCTGGTCGACGGTGAAGGCCACGTTGCCGGCCTCAATCTCATCGATGAGGTCGCTGGACAGGTCGAAACCGCCGATGATGAGGTCCCTACCGGCCTGCTCGCCGGCCGCGAGGGCCCGCAAGGGCAGGTTCGGACCCACACCCAGCACGCCGTCGATGCTCTCATCGCCTTGGAGGATGGCGGCAATGGTGTTCTGCTGCTCATCGGGGGTGGCGTCGAGACCGACGAACTCCGAGGTCACCTGGCCGTTGAAGGTCTCGGCCAGGCCGTTGCAGCGCTCTTCGAGCGCCACGTTGGTCTGCTCCTGGCGGGCGCAGAGCACGTGGGTGGCACCCAGTGCGTTGAAGCGCTCGCCAGCGCCGTTACCGGCCACAGTCTCGGTTTGGCCGATGTGGGTGGTCGCGCCGAGGGCCTTGTAGTTGTTCACACCCGAGTTGAGCGTGTACAGCGGGATGCCCGCGGCAACCACGGCCTCAGCAGCCGACTGGACGCCGGCCGGGTCGGCCAGCGAGATGGCGATGCCGCTGGAGCCGGCGGCGATGGCCGCCTCAATCTCCTGGGCTTGCCTCAGGGCGTCGTTGTTGGAGCCGAAGTAAACCACTTCGCAGCCGATGGCTGCGGCGGCGTCGCGCACGGCCACCTCAACCACTGACCAGAACGTGCCGGAGTCACCGTGGGTGATGACGTGGTAGGTGTGATCGCAGCCCTGGGTTGGGTCAACTTCCACGACCTCCGTCGGTTCTGGAGCTTCAGTGGCTGGTGCCGCTGCTTCGGTTGGTTCGCTGGCTGCGGGCGCGCTGGTGTCGTCATCGTCGTTGCCGCATGCCGCGACTACGAGCGTGAACGCCAGAAGCAGTGCAAACAGCTTCCATAGCTTTCTCATTATGGGGTTACCCCTCTCTAGGTAATTGTTGTTGTTGGTGTGAGGTTCCGGCACCCGCGAGAACGGGTTCCAGACTTCGCAGGAAATCGATGCTCTGGCAGGCGTCGAACCTCAGCCGAGCTATGGCGGAAGGGTCTCCCTCCGCTATCGCTGCATCCTGCTCCAGGACGTACCAGAGGTCGCGTCCTGATTTTTCCAGGAGGTCGACGATCTCGGCGATCGGCAACCCTCCCTGGCCTAAGGGCGGGAACAGGCCCTGCTGAACGCCCTGCATGAGCGACAGCTCTCCCGCCTTGACCTGGGCGGCGATGCCCAGGTCTACGTCTTTGATGTGTACGAGCGCGATGCGGTCCAGGTAGCGCTTGGCCATCTCAGCGACATCGCCGCCGCCGAGGAGGAGGTGGGCGGTATCAAGCACCAGCGCGGTGTCGCTGGCGTGTAGCACCTGGTCGGTTTCGGCGTTGGTTTCCACGAGGCATCCGAAATGGGGGTGGAGAGCCTGGATGAGGCCGTGTTCAGCGGCGATCTGCTCGACCTCAGCGAGGGTGTCGGCCACTACAGGCCATTGGTGCTCAGCAAGCGGCGTCTGGCGCCAATTGTCGGGATGGCTGACCGCGCAGGAGACTAAGAAGCGCCCGCCGCCGCCAGAGATCAAAGCGGCTGCGTCGGTGGCTGCCTCTCGGGTGCTCTCGACTTGAGAGGGGTCGTGCAAGACCAGGGGGACGAATCCGCCGAGCAGCGACAGATTGTGCTTGTCGAGAATGGCCCGCAGCTCAGCAGGCTCGGCGGGCAAATAGCCGAGCGAACCCAACTCTGTATGGGTGAACCCAGCGGCCGACATTTCCTTGAGGACAGCATCGACCGGAAGCTGGTATCCCCAACCCGGCATTTCACAGACGCCCCAGCTGATGGGCGCGGTGGCGATTCGATCAAGCAGTTTCATGTGCGCGCCCGCGGCTCCCTCGTGGCGCCCCTCCAAGGGGACAGTCTTATGGCTGATTGTGAGGGAATCAAGCCGAAAAGCTGGTCAATATCTGATCTAGTTCGGCCAAGGCGGGAGCGATTTCTTCGCCTACCAGAACACCGTGCATGCCGAGAGCTCGGGCTGCGATCACGTTGGGCTCGAAGTCGTCCAAAAAGGCGCTGGCATCGGGACGGGACACGTCCATGCGCTCCAATGCCAGTTGGTAGATCCTGGGATCGGGCTTGCGCATGCCCACCGCGCTGGAGTCGATCACCGCCTCGAACAATTCGTCGACGGGGATGAGCTGGCGCCACATATCGCCGAACTCTTTGGCGTTGTTGGTGATGATGGCCTGCCTGATGCCCGCTCGGTTCAACTCCTGCACCTTGGACACCGCCATCTCCCGCCGCTCGTCGCTGCTGGTGCTGCTCATGGCCTTGAAGAAGCCCTCGGAGCTGAAGCCCTCGATACCGTCGGCCCTACAGGCTTCAGTTGCGGCCTCCAGGGCGTCGGCCAAGGTCCCCTCCCCCCGCTCCAGACGGTGCCAGGGATGGTCGCCGTTGGCCTCGTACCGCCCGAACACGTGCTCCAAGAGCCGGTCGTTGGTTGTGCCCAGCGAGCGGGCGTAGTCGTCGAGATGAAACGGCGAGCCGGTGAACACCCCGCCGAAATCCCAGAACACTGCTTCAATCAAGTCGAGCTCCCCTATGGTCAGGCCGAAGCGTAACGGCTGCCCCAGCAGCTAACCGAGCCGTTCTGTCGCAATGCGCAAGTGTGGAATTCACCAGCAGTAATAGAAGTGAACGACCCGGTAGGGATGTTGTCCAGCTGACCGACGATGGACCCATCTGTATTCTCATTGGATCCCCAGCATGTAATGGCACCTGATTCATCTATTGCGCAGGAGTGATACAAGCCGGCGGCGATGGCCGTGAAGCTACCTGTCGGCACACCTTCCAGTTGCCCCCATCTGTTGCTTCCCCAGCAACTGATGCTCCCGCCTTCCAGGAGCCCGCAACCGTGGAATCTGCCCACGCTGATGGCGGAATATTGCCCGGTGGGAACCAGGGTCTGCCCCCAACTGCTCTCACCCCAGCAGACCGCGGTCTTGTCGACACGCAGCCCGCAGGTAAACCCTCTGCTCGATGAGATCGAGGTGAACCTTCCGCTGGGGGCGTCGGTCTGTCCCTTGTCATTCCAACCCCAGCATTGGATCGTTTCATCAGTTCTCAGGCCGCAGCTATAACGCTCACCGGAGGTGACAGCGGTGAATTGTCCTGTGGGTATGTCGGACAACGCTCCGTGGGAGTCTGACCCCCAGCAGATGATGGAGCCGTCATCTCGGACTCCGCAGGCATGGACCATGCCTGCGGAGACGTGGGTAAATGCTCCAGGGGCCCCCAGGGTTCTCCCGTCGACTTCGAGGCCCCAGCATCGGATCGTACCGACTTGCCTGATCCCGCAGGTGAAATTCCTTCCCGCCTCTACTGAAATGAATCTGTCCAATGGCACTCTGAAGTCCTGGTACTCGGGCGCGGTGAAGCCCTTGAAATAGTCCCCGCCCCAGCATTGCACGGTGCCGTCATCCCTGATCCCGCAGGAACGTCCCGCGCCTGCGGCAACGGCAGTGAACTTCCCGCTCGGTACCAGCAACGCCCCGTCTTGGTTGGAGCCCCAGCAATGCACAGTGCCGTCATCCCTGATCCCGCAGGAATGGAAGTGACCTGCGGTAATCGCCGTAAAGGTTCCGCTGGGCGAAGCCGCCTGTGCGGTGTAGGTGCCACCGAGGTCTTGGTTGGAGCCCCAGCACTTCACCGAGCCGCCCTGGAGCAATCCGCAGGTGTGGGCTGTGCCGGCGGCAATTGCGGTATAGGTCCCACTGGGGGCATTGAGCTGTCCGGAGACGCTGCCCCGTCCGTCGGTGTTGGAGCCCCAGCACTTCACCAAGCCGCCCTGGAGCAAACCGCAGGAGTGGCGGGTGCCAGAGGTAATGGCGGTAAAGGTCTCGGTGGGGGCATTTGCCTCTCCAATAACGCGGCCGCGACCGTCGGCGTTGGATCCCCAGCAATGGACCTTGCCGTCTTCCCTCAGCCCGCAGGTATGGAAACTTCCAGCAGAAATGGCTGTGAATCGGCCTTGCGGCGGACTTGCCAATCCGAAGTTGTTGCCGCGCTGGTCGTCGTCGAAGCCCCAGCACTCGATTTGGCCATCCGGTCGCAAACCGCAGGTATGCCACAGACCAGCAGTAATAGAAGTAAATGTGCCCGCGGGCGCGTCGATTGGCTCCAGATAGTTGTTGCCCCAACACACAGCAGTGCCGTTTTCCCTCACCCCGCAATCGTGGTGCTGGCCAGCGGTGACGGCGGCAAATTTGCCTTCGGGGACGAAGAGCGCATCCAGATCGCAGCGGTCGTGTTGTTCCCATCCGAGTTTCTCAAGATCGTCGCAGCCGATGCGGTTTTCGGCGAGGGTGCGGCGAGCGCCGGGTGTTGTCATGATCGACAGGAACTGAGAATCGTGCCCGAGGTCGAACACCGAGTGGCCCAGTTCATGGCCAATCAGATAGGTGTGAGAACGGTGGTCGTTGGAGTATTCCTCCAGGGTGGGGACGATGACGCTACTGCGTGCGATCACTGTGAAACCGGCGGTACCGCGTCCCGGTTTGATACCCGTGAGAATCAGCGGGTATTGGTATTCGCCCTTGGCATAGATTTCGGCTTCGCAGGGGTTGATTTCTCCTGTCCCCGACCAGTCGCCAATCCTCAAGCTGTCCCAGGCCAGGAAGGGGGACACAATCCCGCCGGGCACGAAGTTCAAAGCGACCGTGTTGGAAGATTCCCGCAGAAAGAAGTCGCGGATGTCGAGGTTGAACCTGTCGACTTCAGACTGCAACGACGCCTCGGTGTATCCGGCGTCGTCCGGGACGCAATAGAACACGTGGACATCGATCTGTTCCGGTTCGGTCTGTTCCGGATCGGGTTCTACCGGTTCGGGTTCAGGCTGGGCTGGTGCTCTCAGCACATCAAGTGCTTCTTGGTTGAGGACGAGATAGCAGCCGATGGACTCGTGATAGCCCCACTCCACCTGAGCCAAAACAGCCTGCCCATCAGCGCTCTTGGCCACCGGAACCGGCTCCTGGCCAAACCGATGATGGGCAAAACACCGCTCCGACGCATCGGTGCTCGAACCGGTGGGAACGGCCAGGGTCGACGCATTGGCCCGAAGTGTGCTCAGGGCGCTCACGTCCAGCGTCAGGTAGCAGCCGATGGACTCGTGAAAACCCCACTCCACCTGAGCCAAGACAGTTTGCCCATCAGCGCTCTTGGCCACCGGAACCGGCTCCTGGCCAAACCGATGATGGGCAAAGCACCGATCCGACGCATCGGTCGCCGCTCCGCTGTTGTGGGCCGACGCGACTGTGCTTCCGAGGGCAACCATTGCCGTTGCCAGCACGGCAGCTGCCGCAAAGCTTGCCAAAATTCGCCTCAACTTCTTGCCCACGACTCTTGCAGACTAGGCCGAGGCGTGTCGGCTGCCCCAGCAGCTAACCGAGCCATCGTCTCGCATCGCACAGGTGTGATAGTCACCCGCAGTAATGGCAGTGAAGCGTCCGCTGGGAATGCCATCCAACTGGCCAACCACGGATCCATCGAATTCTTCATTGGATCCCCAACACTTGATCATGCCGTCATCTCGAATGGCGCAGGAGTGGTACAAGCCGGCGGAGATAGCAGTGAAGCTACCTTCAGGGATGTTGTCCAACTGCCCGAATCTGTTGCTGCCCCAGCATTGAATGCCACCGGCTTCCCGGAGTCCGCAAACATGGTAAGCGCCGGGGGCCAATGCGGCGAACCGACCTCCAGGAGCGCCTCCCCAGGCATAGCCCCGCTCTCCCCAGCACAGGACAGTCCCGGCAACGAGCAACCCGCAAACAAACCCTTCACCCGCGACTATCGACCCGAAATGTTCGTCGGGGGCCTTCAGCGCCCCCGAGCTTTGGTAACCCCAGCACTGGACAGTGCCATCCTTTTGAAGCCCACAGCTGGACCACAGGCCAGAAGTAACAGCGGTGAAGCGACCCTCGGGAGAATCGCTTACTACACCGGCATCGTCGGAACCCCAACAATGGACGGTTCCGTTTTCTCGGATCGCGCAGGTGTGGATGTGCCCGGAAGCGACTGCGGTGAATGCTCCCGGAGGTGTTCGATCCGCGCCATGGGCCCCGCTGCCCCAGCACCTGATGGTTCCGTCTTCTCGGATCCCACAGGTAAAGTCCCTGCCCGCCTCAATGGATGCAAATGCGCCGGTGGGCGCGCTGATGCCCTCGAAATATTCCCCGCCCCAGCACGTGATAGTGCCGCCACGCTTCACTCCGCAGGTATGCCCGGGTCCTGCTTCAATGGCGTCGAACCTCCCGCTTGGCACCTCCAGCGCCCCGCCCGCATTGGAGCCCCAGCACTGGACGATGGCGTCGTCGCTTACCCCACAGGTGTGGTAGCTCCCTGCGGTTAGGGCGGTGAATGCTCCGCTGGGTGGCATCGCCTGCCCGGTGTGGTTGCCGTGGCCGTCTTGGTTGGAGCCCCAGCACTCAACAGTGCCCCCCTGACGCAGTCCGCAGGTGTGAAACGTTCCCGCAGCCAGGGCGGTGAATGCGCCGGTGGGCGGCCTGGCCTGCCCGGTGTGGTTGCCGTGGCCGTCTTGGTTGGAGCCCCAGCACTCAACGGTGTTGTCGAGACGCAGTGCGCACGTGTGCCAGGTACCGGCGGCCAAGGCGGAGAATCTCCCAGCCGGTGCCTGGGACTGCCCGGTGTACGTTCCGTGCCAAATGTCAATGTTGCTGCCCCAGCAATGCACCGTGCCGGTATCCCTTATTCCGCACGTGTGGAGGTTTCCCGCGGCAACAGCCGTGAATTGTCCCTCGGGCGGACTGGCCAAACCGACCATGTTGCCCCGTTCATCGTTGTCGAATCCCCAGCACTCAATTTGACCTTCGGTACGCAGCCCACATGTATGCCACCTGCCCGAGGTGATGGCTGTGAACAGTCGTGGGGGGGCGTTGATCGGCTCAAGGTAGTTCTTGCCCCAACACTCAGCGATACCGTCTTCGCGAAGAGCGCAGCTGTGATACTGGCTGGTTGTAACGGCCGTGAATGAACCGCCCGGCATGGCGAGTGCGTTCAGATCACAACGGTCGTGTTGAGGCCAACCCAGCTTTTGGAGGTCATCGCAACCAATGCGGTTTTCGCCGAGCGTGGCGCGGGCGCTAGGGGTAGACATGATGGACAGGAATTCTGAGTCATGCCCCAACTGGAAGACTGCATGCCCTAGTTCGTGGCCAATGAGGTAGGTGTGGGCCGCTCGATTATTTCTGTACCTCTCCACGGTGGGAACGGTGACGCTGCCGCGTTCATAGGAGGCGTAGCCAGCTACGCCGCTTCCTGGATAAATCCCGGCAAGAATCAGGGTGTACTGGTACTGGTATGTGGCGAAGATTTGGGCTTCGCATGGATTCATTCCCAGAGCATTCGACCAGTCGCCGATCTTCACGTCATTCCACGCGACCTCGGGTGACACGATGCCGCCGTAATAGAAGTTCAAAAAGACCGTGTCCGATGATTCCCTCGAATAGAACTCATGGACGTCGCCATTGAGTCTGTTGGCCTCGGCTCGCAATTTCCCTTCGCTATATCCGGCGTCGGCCGGGACGCAATAGAACACGTGGACGTCGACAATTGCCGGCCCCGATGCGGTTTCGACGGCGGCTCTGAGGGCGTTGACCGCGCTGTCGTTGAGGACGAGGTAGCAGCCGATGGATTCGTGGTAACCCCACTCCACCTGGGCCAAGACAGCTTGCCCATCAGCGCTCTTGGCCACCGGAACGGGCTGGCGACCAAACCGATGGTGGGCAAAGCACCGCTCCGACGCATCGGTGCTCGAACCGGTGGGAACGGCCAGGGTCGACGCATTGGCCCGAAGTGTGCTCAGGGCGCTCACGTCCAGCGTCAGGTAGCAGCCGATGGACTCGTGAAAACCCCACTCCACCTGAGCCAAGACAGTTTGCCCATCAGCGCTCTTGGCCACCGGAACCGGCTCCTGGCCAAACCGATGATGGGCAAAGCACCTATCTGCCACCTCGTCTGCCGCTGCCGGGCTGGAAGTGATGGCCGTAACGCCGACAACGGCAACCAAAAGCACCAGCACAGCTCCTAGCCATGGCCGGGCTAGCTTCACGAAATCACCCCGGTTTCAAGCAGTTGCTCGAACTGTCCCTCATCAAGGACTGGAATGCCGAGTTTCTCGGCCTTGTCCAGCTTGGAGGCCCCCGGATTCTCACCCACCACCAGGGCGGTGGTCTTGGACGACACACTGCCCGGCGACTTGCCCCCCCGAGCCTTGATGGCCGCACCCACTCCGTCGCGGCTATAGCCCTCCAGCCCACCGGTGACCACAATGGTCTTGCCTTCCAGAGTCTGGGGCAACGCCTCGGCTGCCGTATCGCTACCGATTTCTTGGGCGAAGTTGAGCTCGGCCGTCCGCAGCTTTCCCACGATCTCCCGATTCGCCTCCGACTGGAAAAACTCGTACACGCTCTCGGCCATGATCGGCCCGATCCCATCCACCTCGGCCAACTCTTCGACCGTGGCTGCCATGATGCGGTCCAAGTGCCCAAAGGCATCGGCGAGCAATTCGCTGGTGGTGTCGCCCAAATGGCGAATGTTGAGACCCACCATCAGCCGGGCCAGCGTCTGCTCTTTGGAGGCCTCGATTGCGGCAGCCAGATTGGCCACCGAGAGGTCGCCGAATCCTTCCTGCTCCCGAATGCGGTCATAATCCAGGGTGTAGATGTCGGCAACGTCTGTGATGAGCCCGAGGTCGATGAATAGACGGACCCGCTGCTCGCCCAAATGCTCGATGTCCAGGGCGTTGCGGGCGGCAAAGTGCTCGATCCAACCCCGGAGCTGCTCGGGGCACCGGGGGAATCGGCAGTAGTGGGCGGCATCGCCTTCTTCTCGGATCAGTGGCTCCCGGTGGGGGCAGGGGCAGACCGAGGGAAACTCCCACTCGACGAGGTCATCGGGACGGTCGGCCAATACTGGCCCTAGTACCTCGGGGATCACGTCGCCGGCTTTTCGGACTACCACGGTGTCTCCCGGACGCACGTCTTTCGCTCGCACTTGGTCCTCGTTGTGCAAGGTGGCCATCGCCACGGTGGAACCGCCGACGAACACCGGATCCAGCACTGCGAACGGGGTGGCCTTGCCTTTGCCCCCAATTGACACGTGGATGTCCAAGAGCGTGGTGGTCTGCTCTTCCGGAGGAAGCTTGTAGGCGACCGCCCAGCGGGGGGCCCGGCTGGTTGATCCCAACTCCTGTTGGAGATCCAGTCGGTCGATCTTGATGACCGCGCCGTCGATTTCGTAAGGCAGGTCGTGGCGCTTTGCCTCACACTGCTCAATGAACTGCCAGGCTGCTTCGAGAGAATCCACGGTTACGGTCTCAGGGTTCACCGGCAGGCCCGTGCTCTCTAGAAATTCCAAAGTGGCGCTGTGGGTGGCCAATTGGGCACCCTGGACTTCGCCCACCGAGTAGCACCACATCGCCAAGCCCCGAGTCGCGGTGATCGACGGATCTTTCTGGCGCAGCGAGCCCGCCGCGGTATTGCGAGGGTTGGCATAGCGGGATTTGCCCTCAGCTTCTTGCTGGGCGTTGAGGGCGTCAAAGGCAGCTAGGGGCAGGTATATCTCCCCCCGCACCTCCAACACTTCGGGAGCGCCTGCCGGAAGTCGATGAGGTACAGACTCAATGGTGAGGACATTTGCCGTGATGTCCTCACCCACGCGCCCATTGCCTCGGGTAGCAGCCTGCACCAGCTTGCCGCCCTCATAGCGCAGCGAAACGGCCAAGCCGTCGAACTTCAGCTCGCACACCAGATCGCCGAAGTCTTCAGCGTCCAAACGGCGCTGAGCCCGGTCGGCCCAAGCCCTCAGTTCGTCTCGGTCAAAGGCATTGTCGAGCGACATCATCGGCATCCGGTGCTCCACCGGCTCAAACAGCGTCGACGGGTCGGCCCCGACCGTCTGGGTGGGGGAGTCAGGTCTGGCCAATTCGGGGTGGGCTGCCTCAAGCTCAAGCAGCTCTCGCTTGAACTGGTCGTATTCGACATCGGGAATCTCCGGGGCGTCCTCCCCGTGATATCGCCGGTCGTGGTAGCGGACAAGCTCGATCAGCTCCGTGATGCGCTCTTCCGCTCCCTCCGTCACCTACTGAACTGTACTGTCGCGAACCGGAGGAAGAGTTGCCGCGTCGGATAGGGCTGTAGATCGCCAGGAGTGCTGTAGTGGGATGGGTGAAGGGTCTCCAGGGGGATCGGGCTTGGGCGTGGTTGGTGCGAGTGTGGTGGGCGGCATTGCCGTTCTCTGCCGGACCGGTGTTGGCCGACGGGCTGCACATGACCTCGGCGGCCTGGCGAACCACTGCGTCGGTGGGGCTATGGGTGCTGTGGGGCGCAGTCCTGGTGGGATCGTTGCTTGCCCATCCGGCCACTTTGGTCTTGGTCCGGCTGGCCACACCCTCCGCAGTGGTGGCCTTGGTTTGGTCGGGAAGAGAGGGGGCCGACTGGGGTGAGGTTGCGGTGGTCGCGGCAATCACCGCCGGGGTGGCCGCGGTGTCACTGAGCGCCCCGGTGGGCCATGTTTTCGTGAACGGCATTTCCTATGGTGACGAAGCACGTCTCTTGCTGCGACCGTCGGCAATGCTGCTGGCCGGACCGCTGCCCGTGATGGCCGCAATCACGGTCGGAGGGGTGGTGAGCGGTCCGCTGCTGTTGGCTGCCGAACACTGGGCCATTGGCGGGGTGGTCACCGCGGCAGGCGGAGCCCTCGCGATGGTTGGGGCTCGCTCACTGCACTCGCTCACGAAACGATGGTTGGTGTTCGTTCCCGCCGGCGTCGTGATCCACGACCACCTCGCGGTGCAAGACCCCGTTCTGCTCCGTCGCCGCGCGGTGGCCCGCTTCGGCCCCGCTCGACAGGGGTCCGATGCCTTGGACCTCACCATGGGAGCCGCTGGAT
>VYDF01000264.1 GCA_009843565.1 Acidimicrobiia bacterium
CCGGCGGGGTCGGGAACCACCGAGAACACGTGGAGGTGCTCCACTTGGGGGGCGGCGAACGGCGCGTCTACGCCCAGCACCGGTCCGCACGGGCAGCCGGCGGCGTTGAGCCGCTCTACCCACTCGGCGGTGGTGGCGGTGGCCATGCGCTGTTCGATGATGTCGTCCAACTCTTGTCGGCATGCCGTGCGGGAGTCGCGATCGGCGAACCGAGGGTCGGCAACTAGCTCGGGGGCGCCCAGCGCCTCGGCGAATGCCTCCCAGCGGCCCATCGGGGCCACGTTCACGTGCCCGTCGGCGGTGGCGAACAGGCCCATGGGCACCACGGTGGGATGGTTGTTGCCCTCCTGGGGCGGAACTTCCCCGTCGGTGAGCCAACGCACCGCCTGGAAGTCCATGAAGTTGATGGCCGCCTCCAACAGCGATGTGTGCACCCACTGGCCCCGTCCGGTGCGCTCCCGGGCCAACAGCGCGGCCAGCACCCCCTGGGTGAGGAACGTGCCCGCCGCGGTGTCGGAGACGGCGATCCCAACCCGCCACGGCCCGCTTCCGGGAGGGCCGGTCACGCTCATCAGCCCGCTCAATCCCTGGGCGATCTGGTCTACTCCTGGGCGGCTGGCATACGGCCCGTCTTGTCCGAAGCCCGAGATGCTGGCGTACACCAGCCGGGGATTGCGGGCCGACAGCACGTCATAGCCGATGCCCAGCCGATTCTTCACCGCCGGGCGATAGTTCTCCACCACCACATCGGCCCGGTCGGCCAGCCGGAGAAAGGCCTGATGGGCCTGATCGTCGGTCAGATCCAACACCATCGACCGCTTGTTGCGCTGGAGGTTGCTGCTGTCGGAACCGCCCAGATAGCGGCGAACGGGGTCGACCACGCACACCACATCGGCCCCCATGTCGGCCAACTGGCGGGTGCAGGTGGGCCCGGCCCGAGCCCTGGTCAGATCGATCACCCGCAGGCCGGCCAGCGGGCCGTTGCCCGGTTCATGGCGGTCGTACAGAGGCATCGTGCTACAACTTACCGATGGCCCAGAGCGTGGACACCGGCACACACAAGCTGATCGCCGAGGCCGATGGCTCGATCGGCCGAATCGTGTTCAACAACCCCGAGCGGCACAACGCGATCACCACCGACATGTTCGCGGCGCTGGCCGCCGTTGTCGACGCCTACGAGCAAGATCCGGCAATCCGAGTGGTGGTGATATCCGGCGCCGGCGACCGGGCGTTCGCCTCCGGTGCCGACATCGCCAACCTGGACTCCGCCCGGGGCCCCAGCCGCACCCCCTCATCGGCTGATCCGCGCTCCAGCCGAGGCCCAGCGGCACTGGGCCGCCTCACCAAGCCACTGGTGGCCGCGGTGAACGGCTACTGCCTGGGGGGCGGGTTGCTGGTGGCGCTGCACGCCGATCTGCTGGTGGCCACCGACCAGGCCCAGTTCGGCATCCCCGCCGCCCGCCTGGGGGTGGGCTACCCCATCGAGGGGGTGGAGCAGCTCGTGGGCCGGGTGGGCGACGCCAACGCCGCGCTCATCTTGATGACCGGGAATCGGTTCGGTGCCGAAGACGCCCGGCGGATGGGCTTGGCCCACGCGGTGGTGCCCGCTGACCAGCTCGACGACGAGATCGACCGGCTGTGCGCCCGCCTGGTGGCCAACGCCCCGCTCACCCTGCGGGCGGTGAAGCTGTCGATCGCCGCCGCAGCCGGGAGGGGCGACCGCCAGAGCGCCCTCGACGCCATCGCCGACTGCTGGGCCAGCGAGGACTTCGCCGAGGGCCGGGCCGCCTTCGCCGAGCACCGCGACCCCCGCTTCCAGGGCCGCTAGCCGTACAATCAAGACACTCTGCTATGTCCACGGTTGCCGCCTTCTTCGTCTTTGTGCTGATCATGCTGGCGCTGGCCACTTTGGCCATCATCTTGGACTGGATGGGCAAGCCCATCCGCCGCTCGTTCCGCCCCCGCACCACCGGCACGCCGGCGTGGCTGGCGGTGGACGCCCCGATGCCGGCGGCGAGCCCCGTGGAGGGCCCGAGCCCAGACTTCGCCGCCCAACCGGCGGAAATCCCCAATGAGCTCCTGGCCCTGGAGCCGGGGGAACTCCATCATGGGACCATTGCCTCCGAGCCTGCGGCCCAGCCCCAGCCCGCCGCGCCGCCGACGCCGTGGCAGGCGGGCGACTCCATCTTCAAGCTCACCCCTAGGGGCACTCCGCCCTCGATCACCGCGGTGCGCCGCCGCTACTGGAAGAACCTGTCGGAGCATCGGGCCTCGGTGGTGTTCGGCGAGGCCAACCACACGCTCATGGCCATTGGCCAGGCCCCCCAGCGCTTCAACCCCCGCACCAGCGCCATCGAGGAGCTGCAACTGCCCGAGCCCATGCTGCGCAACTGCTGGACAACCGGGCGAAAGCCCAGCCCAACCTGGGACGACCAGGGCCTCGACCCCTACGCCGGGCCATGACGGCCGAATCCACACAGCCGTCCACGCTCAGCGACTGGTTCGCCGACGGGGCCGAAAGCGTTATGTACGACGGCCGCGAGGTGAGGCCGCTGCTGCGGCTGGCGGTTTCGGAGGGCACCAGGGTGCGGGTGAGGCGCATCGCGGCCCGTTCCGACCGCCGCCAAGCCCTGAAGCTGGCCGCAGTGGACGGCCAGCTGGTAGTAGACGAGGCTGTCTCTGAGGTCATCTCGCTGTGGTCCGACACCAGCCCAGCCGCAGTGGAGCTGACCGTGCTCGGGGCCCGCACCCGGCGTTTGGAGGTGTGGAACGCCTGGGATCTGGGCGGGCTCGAGTCGGCCTGGCTGGGCAACGCCGGCATGATCGTGGAGCCCGAGGAGCAGTACTTGGCCCTGCATTGCAGCGACGGCCTCGGCCTCCCCAGCTTCGCCGACCTCCAAGTACACCTCTCAGTGGCCTCGCCGAGCTGATTCGCGGCAAGCTTAAGCATGGCCATTTCGCTCGACGATCTCACCGCCGACACCTCCTTCACCCAGCACGTGAAGGGCCAGGTGACTTTCTTGCCCGAGCCCGAGCGGGCCGACCGGTGGACGCCGATGATCTCGGTGGACGACCACATCGTGGAACCCCCCGGCGCCTTCGCCGACCGGTTCCCGGCCAAGTACGCCGAAGATGCCCCCCGGGTGGTGGCACTCGACGACGGGTCGGAGACCTGGATGTATGCCGGCCACTCGCTGCCCAACGTGGGGTTCAACGCGGTGGTGGGCCGCCCGGTCAGCGAGTACAGCTTCGAGCCCACCCGCTTCGAGGACATGCGCCGGGGCTCATGGGACATCGACGCCCGCATCGCCGACATGGACCTCAACGGGGTGTACGCCTCGCTGTGCTTCCCGTCGTTCCTGCCCGGCTTCTGCGGCCAGCGGTTCCAGCAGCTAACTGACGACCCCGAACTGGCCCTGGCCGCGGTGCGGGCCTGGAACGACTGGAATATCGAGGAGTGGTCAGGGGCTTATCCCGATCGCATGATCCCGTGCCAGATCACCTACTTCCTCGACCCTGAGGAGGGCGCGGCCGAGGTGTACCGCAACGCCGAGCGGGGCTACCGGGCCATCAGCTTCTCCGAGGCTCCCCACTCCTTGGGGTTCCCCTCCCTGCACTCGGGCCACTGGGACCCGATCATGGCCGCCTGCGAGGAAACCGAGACGGTGGTGTGCCTGCACGTCGGCTCCTCGGGCACCTCGCCGGCCACCGCGCCCGACGCCCCCTCCGACACCGTGGGGGTGCTGTTCTTCGGGTACGCCATGTTCGCCGCGGTGGATTGGCTGTACTCCAAGATTCCGGTGCGCTTTCCCAACATCAAGATCGCCCTCAGCGAGGGGGGCCTCGGCTGGGTGGCTGGACTGTTGGACCGCCTGGAGCACGTCCGCAAATACGACTCCATGTACGGCACCTGGAACGATGTGGAGCTCTCCCCTGCCGACACGCTGCGCCGCAACTTCTGGTTCTGCGCAATCGACGACCCCTCGGCCTTCGACCAGCGCCACTACATGGGCCTGGAGAACCTGATGTTGGAATCCGACTACCCCCACGCCGACTCCACCTGGCCCAACACCCAGGAACTGCTCCGCAAACAGCTCGCCGGCATCCCCGACGACGAAGTGGCCCGCATCTGCTGGGCCAACGCCAGCGACCTCTTCCGCCACCCCGTCCCCGACTCCGTGATCAACGACCCCAACAGCTTCTAGGGCCGAATATCCCATTTACGAAATAGACCTTGTGGCTACGGCCATTCGGCGTTAAGCAAGGCTGCACACTTCCAATGCTGCTCGGGGACGGGAGACAAGATTGTGCAGATTCACCGTGCGAGGAGTCCTAGGGCGATCGCCCTGCTATGTGCCGCTGCGCTCACCGTGCTAGCCGCCTGCGGAGGGGGCTCATCTCCGGCTTCTCAAGAAAGCCCATCGCCAGCCTCAACAGATCTCAAATTCATCATCGACCACGACACCACTTGGCAGGAAGTGTTCAACACCTTCTCAGCCTCAGAGCAGGAGTGCATCCGCGCCGATCTCGATGACAGCCAGTTCCAGTCAGCGATGGAACTGTCAGTCTTGGGAGAAACAATCACGGATGAGTGGGATGCTTCGATGCTTGGATGTCTTGACGTCGAAACTGCTCGCAGCCTGATTCTCTCAACGACGATTGCAACATTCGAAGTAGAAGCATCCCAAAATGAACTAGACGAGATGTTTGATTGGGAGTTTGACGACGAAGAGATGTCGTGCCTCCGAGAATGGGTAAGCGACATCGACCCCGCAGCCCTCGCCGCCGATGAAGACGACGCCGCGGCCTACCCGGCCGGCTTCGGCATATTTGAATGCGTACCCGACCTGCTCATCGCTTTTGCGGCTCAGGGGCTGGGAGTGGCGCCCGAAGAGCTGAGCGACGAGGAGAAGTCGTGCCTGCAAGACTGGGCCCGCGGCATCGACCCCACCGCCTTTGACGCCGATGAGGGCGACCCCGCAGTCATTGAGGCAGGACTTGGCATGTTTGAATGCGTACCCGACCTGCTCGTCTCCGGAGTTGCCCAGGAGCTTGAAAACCAGGGCGACGAAACCGCAAATACGGGTCCCGACGATCATGCCGACATAAGAGAAGAGGCCACCATTGCCGCTGTCGATGCACCCATTGAGGGCGCGATCGAAGACATTTGGGACATAGATTTCTTCGCGTTCCAGGCAGAGGCGGGTGCGACTTATCAGATTGACGTAGAACCTGTAACGATGTCTGATCCACTCCTGACGTTGCATGACGACTTCGAGGAACTGGCCTACAGCGACGACTACAACGATCTGGCCCCCCGCATCTACTGGGAGGCGCCGAGCACAGGTACCTACTTTGTAGCCGTCGAAGGATACGACCCAGGCACCTACACGCTCACGATTGCTGCCCAATAGGGAGGACTCTCTCCGAACAACCCCGCAACTGACCCCCAGGTAGCTGCGGGAATGTTGTTGTCGTGTGCGAAGGGTCTCGGTATGATGCCGTTGGTGGATCTGGGGGGAGTCGAACCCCCGCGGTCAGTTGTCAAATCTGGCACCGCCCCGACCAACCGGGCAGCCCCGATGGGAAAGAGCGAAGCTCTCTCCTAGGGCCGCACCGGGCCTGTGCACGAGGCCCGGTGCGGCCCTTGGTATTGTACGGATAGACACTGTAATTCCCAATAAGAATTCTTATAATCTGAAATATACTGAGAGGAAGGAGCTCCGCTGAACGACTTGGCCGCTGATCCCGAGGTGGCTGCTGCTTATGTGGCGGCCGGGTGGTGGGGGCACGACACGCCCACCGACCTGATTCGGCGCAACGCGGCTGAACGGCCCGACGATGTCGCTTACATCACCTGGAGCCGCCCCTCTGGTGAGGCAGACGACGGGCTGGGAAGCATCGACCGGACCACCTGGGCCGGTTATGACCGCCTGTCGGATCGGGTGGCGGCCGCGCTGTTGGCCGCGGGGCTGGAGCGGGGCGACCGCGCCGCGGTGATCTTGCCCGATGGGGCCGCGGTTCACGCTGCTTTTACTGGGGCTGAGAAGGCCGGGGTGGTGGTGATGGGCATCGGCCACCGGGCCGGGCCGGCCGAGATCGCCCACCTGGTAGAGAAATCCGGAGCCCGGGCCATCATCACCGGCACCCACCACCGGGGGCAACCGGCGGCTGACGCAGTGGCCGAGCTGCGCCGCAGTCTGCCCGCCCTCGCCCACCACATCACCATCGACGGTCCCGGCCAAGGTGCGGCCATCGCCCTCGACGGCCACCCTGCCCCCACACCCGACTCAGTGCTCGAGTTTGCCGAAGCTGTGGAGGCCCGCCGCCTAGGGGCCTCCGAACTGTGCCTGTTGAACTCCACCTCGGGCACCACCGGGCTGCCCAAGTGCGTGATGCAGACCCACAACCGCTGGTTCTACTTCCACCAGAAGGCGGTGGAGTACAGCGGCCTGGGCCCCGATGAGGTGTTCTGCGTGCCGGTGCCGGCCCCGTTCGGCTTCGGTTTGTGGACCGCCCACTACTCCCCCACCATCTTGGGGGTGCCCACCGTGGTGATGGCCGACTTCGACGCTGCTGCCCTGATCCGCCTGATCGAGGCCGAGCGGGTGACCGTGCTGTGCGCGGTGACCACCCAGTTCATCATGATGCTCAACTCCCCGGTGTTCGATAACCACGACCTGTCGTCGCTGCGGCTGATGTTCACCGGCGGCGAGGCCATCCCCGAACAGCGGGCCGCCGAGTTCGAGGATCGCACCGGCTGCACCGTGTTGAACTTCTACGGCTCCAACGAGACCGGGATGCTGAGCGGCACCCGCCTCAGCGATCCCCGGTCGGCCCGGCTGCGCACCGGAGGCCGCTGCGAACCCGAGATGGACTGCGCCCTGTACGACCCCGATGACGGCCACCTGCTGCCCGGCCTGCGGGGCCGAGGCCAGCCCGCCTGCCGAGGACCGGCTACCGCCCTGGGCTACTACGACGACGCCAAGGCCAATGCCGAGCTGATGACCGACGACGGCCGGATGCTGATGGGCGACATCGTGGAGATCGACGACGACGGCTACCTGCGGGTGGTGGGCCGCACCTCGGACTTCATCATCCGAGGGGGAAAGAACATCAGCGCCCCCGCGGTGGAAGACGAGGTGATGACCCACGCGGCGGTGGCCATGGTGGCCGCAGTGGCCGCCCCCGACCCGGTGTTCGGCGAGCGGGTGGCCGCCTACGTAGAGCTGGTTCCCGGCACCAGCCTCGACCTCGACGAACTCCGGGAGCATCTGGCCGGTCGCGGGGTTTCCCGGGAGTGGTGGCCCGAGCACCTGTTCGTGGTCGATGCCCTGCCCCGCTCGTCGGGGGGCAAGGTGGCCAAGGGCCAGCTCAAAAAGGACGCCGCCGACCGGGTGGCTGAAGAGCCCGCCAGCTAGCGCTGGGTCATCACAATGGCCAGCCAGCGCCCGCTGAGCGGGAACGCCACCAACTGGGCCATGGCGTCCACCAGAAACTCCACGGCCACTTTCGGATCCTGGCCCTCGGGCAGCTCGTACACCAGGCCCCGCTTGATGTGGTCTTGGCGCCGGTTCCACCCGTCGGGCTCGGTCACCCCCCGCTCCTCCAGCAGCTTGGAGGCGTGTCGCCCGCCGGCGTGCTGCAAGCCCACCGAGGCGGGCTGCCATTTGTCGCGGTAGTGATGGCCCGGCACCCAGGTGCCCAGCGGGATGGCCGGCCCCTTGGCGGTGAACAGCTTGAACACAGCCGACTCGGGGGGCCGATCCTCGTCGGCCACCACCGGCTGCACGTTCATCCACCCCTTGCCGTCGCCCCGAGCGGCCAGCGTGAGCATCTCGTGGACAACCTCGCCCAGGTCCAGCCGCTCGAACCTGATGTACTGCCTGTCAAGAGCCATCAGCCTGCCAAGAGGTCTTTGGGCGAGTGCGTTAGCCGTTGGGGGCCGTCGTCGGTCACCAGCACGGTGTCTTCCACCCGGGCTCCGCAGAAGCCGGGGAGGTAGACGCCGGGCTCGACGGTGATGACATGGCCGGTTTGCAGGGATTCGTCGGCGGTGGCCCGCACCCAGGGCTGCTCGTGGATGTCGAGGCCCACGCCGTGGCCGGTGCCGTGGACGAAGGCGTCACCCCAGCCGTCAGCGGCGATCCGGTCCCGGCAGCTCTTGTCCACATCGGCTATCGGGGTGCCGGGAGCCGCTTGGGCCACGCCGAGCTGCTGGGCATCTCGAACGGTGTCGAACACCTTGCGGGCCTCGGGATCGGGCTCGCCCACGGCCATCGTGCGGGTCATGTCGGAGCGATAGCCGTCCACCACCGCGCCCATGTCCACAATCACCAGCTCGTTGGGGGCGATGGGGCGGTCGGTGGGCCTGATGTGGGGAAGGGCGGCGTTGGGGCCCCCGGCCACGATGGTGGTGAAGGCGCTTTTCTCGGCCCCCATGCGGCGAAAGGCGGTGTCCAAGGCCAGAGCCACCTCTTGCTCGGTGGGGCCGTCGGCCAGCATGGGGCGGACCTCGGCCAGCGCGGCATCGGCGATGGCCGCGGCCTTCGCCATGCGGTCGATCTCGCCGTCGTCTTTGATCTGGCGGCATCGCTCCACCACGCTGGAGGTGGGCACGAGCTCGGTGGTGTCGAACCACTCGGCGTACTGGCGCTGATCAGCCCAGCTCACCGACGCCGCCTCCAACCCGATGCGGCTCACCCCGGCCGCGGCTCCGGTCAGGATCTCCTTGGGGGCGCGGTTGGTGATCTCGATGCGGGCGTTCACGCCGGCTTGGCCGGTCTCAGCCTCCGATTGCTCGCCATAGCGCCGGTCGGTGACCAGCACCAGCTCGTCGGGCCCCAGCCACGCCAGCCCGGCCGAGCCGGTAAACCCGGTGAGGTAGCGCACGTTGACCAGATTGGTCACCAGCAGGGCATCGCAGCTTGCCTCGGCGGCCGCAGCCCGAACCCGATCAGCCCGCCCCGCCACATCCATGGGGACGAGGTCTCCGACAGCGTTAGCCACAGCCATCCCACCGGCCATCGGGCAAGACAGCTACGACATTTTCGTACATTCGGCGCTTCATTTTCGGTGAGTGCATCATAACTTGGCCCCTGGGGTGAGCCCCGACCAGGTTGTGCCCTGATCGATTCGTGCGGGATGACAAGTCAACCGGCAACCCTGCTCGGTAGCCTCGGTGCAGATGTTCGATCCCCCTGCCGATGTGATCGCGCCGGACCGACCCCTGCGGGTAGCGGTCTTGGTCAAGCAGATCCCGGTGTTCGAGGACATGGTGCTGGGGCCCGACGGCCGCATGGTGCGAGACGGCATCGACATGCACATGAACGACTACTGCCGCCGGGCGGTGGCCAAGGGCACCGAGGTGGCCCGGGCCAGCGGGGGCACGGTCACCGTGTTCACCCTGGGGCCGCCGTCGGCCGAGAACGTGTGCCGGGAGGCCATCTTGTTCGGGGTGGACGGCGGCATTCACATCTGCGACCCCGAGTTCGCCGGTTCCGACACCTGGGCCACCGCCAAGGCCCTGGCTGCCGCTCTGGAGCGGTTCGGGCCGTTCGACCTGGTGATGATGGGGCGCAACTCGGTGGACTCCGATACCGGTCAGGTGCCGCCGCAGCTGGCCGAGATCCTGGGACTGCCGTTCGCCACCGGCGTCCGCCATTTCTCCCTTCGCGGCGACCGTCTCGAACTGCGACTGGAGCACGACGACGAGTGGGTGGACGTGGCCGTGGAACTGCCCGCGGTGGTGTCGTGCGCCGAGCGTTTGTGCGACCCGTGCAAGATCAAAGATCCCGAGGCCTGGGCGACCGCCGACGGCTCGAAGATCCAGACGGTGGATGCTGCTGAGCTGGGAACCGGCCCTTGGGGCCAGGAGGCCAGCCCCACCTCGGTCGGTCCGGTGCAGATGATCGACGTGGAGCGCCGCCGCCAGATGATGACCGGCACGCTAAACGAGCAAATCGACAAAGCGGTGGCGATCTTGGCTGAGGGAGGTGCGCTGGCCACCGGCTCCATGCCCGAGCCGGACTTGGTTCCCGATTCCACCGGGGCTGGCTTCGACCAACCGGCCATTGCGGTGCTGGTGGAGCCGGGCCGAGAGCGGGTGAACCGAGAGCTCCTGGGGGCCGCGGCCGACCTGGCCGCCCAGATCGGCGGATGGGTGGCCGCCCTCGGTCCCGGCCTCGACGATCCCGACGACGATCTCGGCCCTTGGGGCGCCGACGAGCAGATCGACATCAGCGGCGGCGGCAATGGAACAGTCCCAGTGGAGGAAGACCTGGCGTCGGCCATGTCGGCCTGGTGCAACGGGGCCCAGCCGTGGGCCGTGTTGGCACCGGGAACCGCCTGGGGCCGTGAGGTGGCCTCCCGCATGGCTGCGTCGTTGGGCGCGGGCCTTACCGGCGACGCCGTAGGGCTGAAGGTGGACGACCACGGGAAGCTGATCGCCATGAAGCCGGCCTTCGGCGGATGGCTGGTGGCCGAGATCCTGTGCTCCACTCCGGTGCAGATGGCCACGGTGCGCCCCGGAGTGCTGCCCCTCCCCCGGCCCAATCCCGCACGTCCGCCCGCTCGCCGATCGTCGCTGGCCTCGCCGGGCCGGAGCCGCCTCGAAATCGTCCGGCGCTATCGGGACGACGACAGCGACGAGCTGGCCAATGCCTCAGTGGTGATCGGCGTGGGCCAGGGGGTGGACCCCGCTGACTACCCCAAGCTGGAGAAGCACCGGGCCGCCATCGGCGCCGCCTTGTGCGCCACCCGCAAGGTCACCGACTACGGCTGGATGCCCCGGGCCCGCCAAGTGGGCATCACCGGTCACAGCATCAGCCCGCAGCTGTATTTCGCCATCGGCATGAGCGGGAAGTTCAATCACACCGTGGGAGTGCGCAACGCCGGAACGGTCGTGGGCATCAATCCCGACCCCGAAGCCCCCCTGTGGGAAATCGTGGACATCGGCTTCGTGGGCGACTGGGCCGAAGTGCTCGACGCCCTTATCCCCCGTCTGGCTCAAGCCCAGGGGCGCTGACGGCCAGCAGTCGGGCCACCGCCTCCACGGCCAGCTCGTAGCCGTGGCCGCCGAAGCCCACGATGGTACCGGTGGCCACCGGGCTGACCACCGAGGTGTGGCGCCAGGGCTCCCGGGCGTTGGGGTTGGACAGGTGCAACTCCACCACCGGGCCCTCGAAGGCGGCCAGGGCGTCGTGGATGGCCCAGGAGTAGTGGGTGAACGCCCCGGGGTTGATGATGATGGCCGCACACCGGCGCCGGGCCTGGTGGATGTGGTTTATGAGGGTGGCCTCGTCGTTGGACTGGTGGTGCTCGATGGCCAAACCGTGGCGCTCGGCGGTTGCGGACGCGGTGGCCACGTGGTCGTCGAGGGTGTCGGTGCCGTACACCTCTGGCTCCCGGTCGCCCAGCAAGTTGAGGTTGGGCCCCGACAACAAGAGGATGGTCTGGCTCATCGGGCGGCCTCCAGCATCATGAGCAGCACGTTCATCGGATGGCCTCCAGGGTTTCTCGCAGCAAGGCGGGCTCCAGCCCGGTGACCGGCCCGATGCCGTTGGGGCCGTCGAGCATGAAGGTGACCCCGTCTACCGCCTTCTTGTCTCGGTTGAACAGCTCGACTAAGGCATCAATGTCGGCATCGGCGGGCAACGACGTGGGCAGGTCGTAGCCGGCCACCACCCGGCGGTGCTCCTCCACCCGGCCGGTGTCGATGCGCCCGGTGCGGTGGGCCAACTCGGCGGCGTAGACCAGGCCGACGGCCACCGCCTCGCCGTGGCGGAGGTCGTAGCCGCCATGGGCTTCCAGCGCGTGGGCCAGGGTGTGGCCGTAGTTGAGCACGGCCCGGCGGCCCGACTCCCGCTCGTCGGCCGCCACCACCTCGGCTTTGATGGCCACGCAGCGGGCGATGCGCTCGGGCAGGGCCAGCGAGTGCAGATTGGCGTCGGCGATGAAGTGGTACTTGGCCATCTCCCCCAAGCCCGACCGCATCTCCTCGGGGGG
The DNA here is from genome assembly GCA_009843565.1 of Acidimicrobiia bacterium. Classification (GTDB taxonomy): domain Bacteria; phylum Actinomycetota; class Acidimicrobiia; order Acidimicrobiales; family Bin134; genus Poriferisocius. The sequence continues at coordinate 12,007 of VYDF01000264.1, forward strand.
CAGGGTGTCGAGCGCCTCGGTGTCGCACAGCACCGCGGAGGGCTGCCAGAAGGCGCCCACCAGGTTCTTGCCCTCGGGGAGGTTGACGCCGGTTTTGCCCCCCACCGAGGCATCGATCTGGCCCAGCAGGGTGGTGGCCACGTACACCACCCGAATGCCCCGGTGGTACACGGCGGCGGCGAATCCGGCCAGGTCGGTGACCGCTCCCCCGCCCACGGCCACCACCGCGTCGCGGCGGGTGAGCCCCCATTGGGCGAACTCTCGGCACAGCTCCTCGGCCGCCCCCATCGTCTTGATGTGCTCTCCGTTGTCGGTGATGAACACCCGGTGCTCGACGCCGGGATCAACGGTGATGCCCGCATCGGCCACCGCGGCCTGGGTGACCACCGCCACCCGGCCCACGTCGTCGGGGACGACATCGGACAGCCGATGGCGAACGCCCGGGCCCACCCACACGTCGTAGGACCGCTCCCCCAGCTCCACCGGCACCCGGAGCGCTTCTGCCAGTGTTGTCGCAGCAGTCATCGGGCCGGGGATTGCTGGGGCCGGATGCGCTTGATGCGATCTGCGATCTGGTTGGCCTCCAAGCCGTCCACGTCGATCACCCGATGGGCGGTGTCGGCGTACAGCCCGGCCCGGGCATCGCTGATCTGGGTCAGATCGGCCACGGGGTCGTCGCCCAGCAGGGGGCGGCTGTCGCCGCTGCGGACCCGCTTGCTCAGCGTCTCGATGTTGGCCCGGAGCCAGCACACCCAGGCCCGCTTGCGCAGCAGCGCCCGATTCCCGGCCCGCAGCACTGCTCCCCCGCCGCAGGACACCACCAGCGGCTGCTCCGATGTCAGACACTCGGACAGCTCCGACTGCTCCATGTCGCGGAAGCGCTCTTCGCCGTCGGCTTGGAAGATCTCCGAAACCGACCGGCCGTGGCGCTCTTCTATGGCCGCGTCCAAATCCACGAACCGCAGCCCCTCCGACTGCGCCAGCCAGAACCCCACCGTCGATTTCCCCGACCCCATCATCCCGATGAGGGCCACATGGGGCCTACGTTCCACAACGCGATATTACAGGGGTGGGTTTGCCTCCCAGCGCCCAGTTACCGCACCCGCTTCGGCGGCTGCCTATCGGCGGGATTCCAATATGCCTTCGATCTTGGCAGTCCGGTCGCTGAGGTCATCGACTCGATCGGTAAGTTTCTCAACTCGACCTGTCAGCCGCACTATGTCAGAGCGCAGCCAAGCGAAGCCGCCCAAGACCAGGGCAATCAACACGCTACTGAGGGAGGTGAGTGCGACGTCCACGCCACAAACATAGCAGGGTCAACCCAAGTGTTCACTGCATTTTCTATATATTTCGATATTTTCTCGCTATTTTTTCGCATTTAGTTCAACGCGGGCACCGCCAGCACCAAAACTGCGGCAGCGGTGGCCATGGAGG
>VYDF01000212.1 GCA_009843565.1 Acidimicrobiia bacterium
CCTCGCGCATTGCCGGGGCCCATTCCGACGCCTTCAAGGAGCCGGCGGCTTCGACTGCCAGGGCCGTGTGGACCAACACGTCGTAAGTCGAGAAGTGGTAGAGGTCGGTCGCCGGGCCGAACTCGTCGCCATAGCCAGGAGCACCGTCCCAGGCGGCCGAGAAGTAATCCCATGCGGGCGTCGAATCATCAAACGTAAACGCAGCAAAGCCGATCCCCTTCTGGGTGTCGATGACATCGGCTCCCATGGTTTCGACGAACTCTTGCAAGACCATTCCGGTCTCGCCGATCCACTCGAGCGACAAGCCCGCTTCGGCGGCCTGCTTGATGATGGTGCCGGCCTCGACTGGTCCCACCTGGAGGATGACGACGTCCGGATTCAGGTCAGCGATGCGCTCTACCTGAGCTCGATACGAAGGCTCCTCGGCAGGTGCGTCAATGCGGTCCAGCACTTCGATGCCGACGCTCTCGGCCGCGGCTTGCGCTGCGTTGGCGGCGAGCTGGAAGCCCTCAACCTGGGTCGCGAAGATGACAACCGAATTGGCACCGATCGATTCCGCATACAGGATGCCTGTTGTGCCAAGGGCCTCGTCCAAGCCCTGGGCTCGGAAAATCGGTTCCGCCGCGGTTCCACCGAGGTTGCCCGGAATTGCCCCGCCGTGGACCGATGGCACGATCGGACTGTCGTTCTCGGCCCAATGCTCAATCATAAAGGGCCGGTACGTACGGTATCCGTGGGCGATGCTGACGATGACGTCCGCGTCGTGGAGGTCCAAGCACGCCCGGGCCGCCTGCGGCTCACCGACCGTCCCGAGATCCTCCGACACGAGTCTCCACTCTCTGCCAAGGGGCGGGTCCTCATTGATCACTTCCTCAATCGGGAACCGCACGTCGGCTGTCAGGGATGGGCCATACGCCCCGAACTCACCTGTGTAGTAGGCAAGCTCGCACACCGTCACAGGTTCACCAGACGGTTCCTCAGCTTCATCAGCGGTATCGCCGGCATCGGCAGTATCACCCGCGCCAGCGGCATCATCCGCGCCAACGGCATCACCCTCGTCGGCGGCATCACCCTCGTCAGCGGTGGAATCGGGCTCCGACGGCACGACGGGACTCGCGGCGTCGTCGTCGTTTCCACAAGCGCTGGCGATAAGTACGAACCCGAAGAGCAGGGCAAGTGCCTGCAACCAAAATTGGTTGGTCTTCATGGTTGGTCTCCTTTTCTTGTTTGCTCGGGCCCAGACAAGAGCCCAAGCTCTGGCTCCCTGGGGAGCTAGATCTGGTATCCCTCTCGTAGTAGGTCGGTTGTGACAGCATCGGCAAGCATCGGCTCCGAGCCGACGCCGAGGCTGAGGACCATCACCCGGTCGGCAATGGCAAGGGCTTGGGTTGCGTTCTGCTCGGTCAGCACGATGGACATTCCCCGTGTGCGATGAATGTCGGCGATTTTCTCGAAGAAGAGTTGGAGGTAGAGCGGCGACAGGCCGGCAGTGGGCTCATCGAGCAGCAACACGTTCGGGTCCTGCATCAGGGCGCGGCCGCAAGCCACCATCCTGGACTCGCCGCCGCTGAGGTTCCCGGCCCTGAGATGAAGCTTGTCGCGCAGATCGGGAAACGTCTCGAACACCTCTTCGAGGCGCTCTTCGTGAGGTCTGGTGCCAATCATTCCGCCAACAGTGAAATTCTCGAGCACGGACAAATCTGGGAACACCGCGGCTTCCTGGGGCACGTAACCAACACCGAGGCGCGCCGACTCCGAAGCCGCGAGGTTCGTAACGTCGGTTCCGTGATAGGCGATGGAGCCCGAAAAAGCTGGTAGGAGCCCGGCGAGAGTTGCCAGCAGCGTTGTCTTTCCCGCACCGTTCGCGCCCAGTACCGCGAATATTTCGTGGCCGACGGTGAAGTCCACTTCGTGGAGTACTGCAACGCTGCCGTATCCGCTCGAGAGCCCTCTTACCGCCACAGCCGGCGTCACGGAAGAGTCGCCGGCGATTCCGACCACCGCTTGCTCACGCACTTCCGGCCCCCAAGTAGCTCTCGACCACCGTTGGGTTGGCCCGAATGGTAGCGGGGTCGTCTTTTAGGAGAACTCTCCCCTCGGCCATGAAGATCACCTCATCGCACAAGTCCCAGATCACATCAAGGTCGTGCTCGACGATCACCACGGACGTACCCGTGCTGGCGAGCTGTCGAACCGCGGCCTTCACCCGCTCAGTGCGGTCTTCGGAAAGACCAGCAGTCGGCTCGTCCAACAAAAGGACTGCGGGCTGGAGCAGGAGACAGCGAACGATGTCGAGCAACTTCTTGTCCCCGCCAGAGAGGGCAACGGCCAGTGGATCATGGAAGCCGAAGTAGTCGAGCCAGTGCCGGATCTCGTCTTCGTGGCGCTTGCGTACGGCTCGGTCCGTCGCCGCGGCAAAGGGCCGCTCATAGCGGGCCTCGGTCACGGCTAACAGCGCGGAGTCGAGGATGGTGAGGTGTTCGAAGTCGGTGATCACCTGGGTCGACTTCACAACGCCTAGCCCTGCCATTTGGCTGGTGCGGGTGGATGACAGCACCACATCGCGCTGACCGGGACGGCTAAGGGACACCGTCCCCCCGTCCAGCGGGATCGAATGCATGATGAGGCGCATCAGCGTTGTTTTGCCTGCGCCGTTGGGACCAAGCAGGCCTTCCACCGGGACATCACCGAGTACGAGTTCGTCGACGTCGACCACAACGCGACCCGAGAACGACTTGGTGACGTCGCGAACAAGTATCTGCGGGCGAACGACCTCACCAGTCACCGTGGAGCCTCCGCATGAGAGCAGGACGCCGCATCTGCCCGAGCAGTCCTTGCGGCCGAAATATCAACATGAGAACGATGGCGGCTCCGAACACGGCCTCGCGGGCTACGGGGAGAGCCTGGGTGTTCCACCCGTCCGGAATCGGGAGATAGAACTGGATGACGATGTCGAAGAGGGCGACAGTCAACAGGACGCCGACGACGGCCCCGAACACCCGGGCCGTGCCGCCGAGTATCAACGCCGCCAGCGCAGCCAGAGTCACGCCAACATCCAGGCTGTTGATTTCCAGCGATCGCACCATTACCCCGTGCATGGCACCGAGTAGTCCCATGGCGCCCGACGTCACCGTCATCATGCGGAGCCTGGCCGCGGTCGCGGATTTTCCAAGGCTGCGGGCCAACGCCTCGTTGGCGCCAACCGCTATCAACAGGCGGCCGTGGGGCGTGCGGTGGACCCGCCAGGCGTAGACGAAGATCAAGGCCACCACTGCTGTTGTGATCAGCAGCCACGTGAACTCGTGGGTCTTCACCCGGCCGAAATCGTATGGGAAGCCTAGGCCACCGAGGCCCAGGGCCCCTCCGGTTAGCCCTTGTTGCGTCGTGGCAAGGATCACCACGATGGTGGCGAATCCGAGGGTTCCGACGAGTGTTCCATCGTCGTCGAGTTCTGAGATCAACCACCCGACGACTAGGCCAGCAGCTGCGGCCGCCACGGTCGCTATCGCCGCACACACGAGGAACTGATAGGGATCCCCGAATGGCCAATCGACCTTCAGATGGGCAACGCCGAACGCATACAACCCCACCCCCCAGAAGCCCACGACCCCGAAGTTCGCGACCCGGGTCAGGCCTAGCTGGAGATGCACCAACAGGCCAAGGCCCATGATTTCCACGACCTTAAAGGCACCGAAGATGAGGAAGGCGTCGAGCCAGTCGAGGTTCATCGTCAAACCTTCGATGCGTCGGTAAGTCGACGCCCGCGGAACTTGAGTACACCGAGAAAGGCGACCACGAGGACGAGCTCGGCGTACAGACTGTTGCCGTATTCTAGCGTGATCCCGGTCAGAGCGACCCCAGTGGCCATGCCGACCACGACGACGCCGAGCAGGCCCCAGATTCCACCGACCAGCACCACAAGCAGGATCAAGAGAAGCTCGTCGATGCCGAGGAAGGACTCCACCGAGGCTCCCGCTCCGTAGAACACGCCGGCCAGACCACCGCACAATCCGGCGACGAACCAGATCAAGATGGTCACTCGGAGTGGTCGAACTCCACTCGCCTGCGCCAAACCCTCGTTACTGGCCAGTGCTCGGATCTGGAGACCATGGCTCGTGCGCTGGATGAACTGGTACACGATTGTCGTCAGAGCGGCAACGCTGGCCAGCGCCAGCAGCCGAAACGAGGAGACCCCCACCCCGAACACTTCGATTGTGTCGGGAGGCGGGATGTCAAAGGCGCGTCTGCGATAGCCGAACACGAACTGCAATCCGTGTTGCAAGAAGATCGACAATCCGAATGAGATGACGATCATCTCGAGATTTCCCACGCGCCGTCCCTTGGCAAAGCGAAATATCGCGAGATATGTGACGACACTGAGCACCCCGGCGAGCAGGCCGGCGGGGAGAAGCACCACGTAGAACCCCAGCCCCCACGAGTTGTTCATCCAGACCGCGAAGTACGCGCCGAGCGTGATGGTCTCGGCGTAGGCGACATTCAGGAGGCCGGTGAGGCGGTACAGGAGGGCAAAGCCGAAGGCTGCGAGCACCAACGGGGCGTTTTCGGTCGCGCCGACCACAAATGTTGTGGCCCAGAAATCAAACAGGGCCGCGAGTACGACAACGACAACGCCGACGGCGATGCTGACTGCCCATGCAGGCACGCGCCCGAACTTCGACCAGCCTTCCCGCTCGCCGGATGGCGCCATTGTCTCCGGATTCGTCGATGTTTCCGACGTAGGGCCAGTCACAAAGGGCAACCGCCTGCGTGAATTGAATTCACCGCGATCATCGACATCTTGGCCCCCCCAAGCCGATTATCGATTGCTTCCGGTCATGCTATACCTCGGAGCCTCAGGCGCTCACCGGATCGCATCAGGGTTCCTCGAATCCGGAACCAGGCCTTGACGTCGCCGGGATGTCGCCGGTGTCTGTTTCGAACAAGGAAAACGAGATGTCATCGGTTTGGCCAGCGATAAGTGAGAAACCGTGAAGAAACGGCGGCTCCCGCGTGTAGACATTCTCGAATCCAAGCCGGACGGCCCTGAGCACTGGGGAGTGGGTAATGGCGACGATGGTTGCTCCCGCTCGCCCGGCCCCGTCGCCGAGGCTTCGGACGAACGACACGATCCGCCGAGCAACGGCGTGGGCATCTTCTCCGGGCGGATTCGGATGTTCTAGCCAGTATCCGACCCGCTCCTCTGCGCTGATCAGCTGGCCGAAAAACGGAGAGCGCACCACATCCTCGGGGCTGATCCTGGGTGCCTGCCCAGCGATGGCCTCGGCACCCTCTGCAATGTTCACCCGGTGCCCGCCGAGGTAGAGGTCGGGGTTTCGGAGGGCGAAACTCACCGTGGGATCAGGCAACTCGGGAGAATCGGCAACACTGCGATAGCCGGCTGCGAACGCGGTTGCCGTGTCGAGGGTGCGGGCCGTCTCGCCGCTGAGCAGCGATTCGATTTCGACTCCCTGCTCCGCGAACCAGCGCCCGGCGGCTTCGGACTGGGCAACCCCTAGATCGGTGAGACCCACATCGCTTCGGTGGTGGGCGACTTGGCCGTGCCGAAGGAGAATCGCCTGCACCGCGCGCCCGTCCGTAGAGTTCATCGCGGTCCCCTTGTCGCGCGGTGGCCAGCGCTCACTGGGAGTGAGCCTGCTTCCAACGCTCCATGAACAGTCCGAAGACCGCGTCGGCAAAGGGCTCGTCGTTGATGAGGTTGTCCATCTCGACGAGCTCCGTGGACGGGTCGAGGTTGGAGCGAATGGAGTCGAACAGCGGCGTGATGTCCACCCCGTGCCACTGGCTGCCTTCCTTGAAGTAGTTGTCGAGTCCCTGGAGGGGCAGGGCAACTGCTTTGGGCCCAATGCTCCGGTTCACGTGGTCGGCCAGATACTCGCCGAGCCGAGTCATCTCGTCGGGAGTCGCCAGCAGCGATGTGATGTTGGGGTTGTGAAGAATGATGTTACGTTCAGAGGTGTTGTACTTTTCGGGAATGGTCTCGGGCGCCGCGAAGTTGAAGCACTCAATTGCCCCTGGTACCACCACGAGCGGAATGCTGTTGCGGGTTGCTGCCGACATCCGCTCGATGTCGATACGGAAGATTCCGTCATTCCAGGTGTTGAGCAATTCGGCCAGCGTAAAGTCGATGAGCCCATCGATGATGCCTTCGTCAATGAGGTGCTCCATGCCGGCGCCTTCCCCGACGGCATGGAAGGTAACGACCTGGAATCCCTCGGACTCGAGTTGTTCACGTATTCGCATCACGCCTGGGGTCGTGACCCCGAACATCGTGATGGCGATCAGCGGCTCACCTTCGGTGGCCAACGCCTTGGTGGCCTCGTAACCCTGAGCCATCCCCGCAATCGATCCTGCGGCATTGGAGAGGACCAGCTTGGAGACATTGTTGATGCCGGCGATGTCGGTCACCGAGTTGGCCATGTGCATGTCGGAGTGCCCGACATAAGGACGGACGTCGCCCGACGCCATGGTCGAGACCATGAGCTTGGGAAAGCCGAGCGGTAGCGTTCGGAAGGCGTCGGTGAGGAGGTAGGTCCCGCCGGACCCACCCAAGCCCATCACAGCTTGAATACGTCCACTCGCCACGAGATCGCCAAGCACGGTGGAGAGGCCTTCGCCCATGCTCTCGACTGCGGCGACCCGTCCTCCGGCGCCTTCTACGCCGGCACGGAAATCGGCGAGGTCGATCCCGGCCGCACTGGCGACCTCGTCGGCGGAGATGTCAGGGGCGAAGTGCGGATTCCCGAGAACCCCGCAATCGATCACCAAGACATTGACGCCGGCTGCGATGAGGCGGTCGCGGACGAACTCGTACTCAGCGCCTTTCGTGTCGAGGGTACCAGCGAGGCAAACGGTGGTGGTCGCCATGGGATTGTCTCCTTTGTTGTTGTCAGTTAGTTCTTGTTGTTGGGTGTCGCACGTCTAGACCGGCGAGTCGCGGTTGGCATCCCGGATCGTGCGCCAGACCCGTTCCGCAGTGATTGGAAGTTCCCGAACCGGCGTGCCGACCGCGTCGGCAACCGCGGCGCCGACGGCCCCCGCTGTGCAGAGCAGCGCTCCCTCGCTGATGCCCTTGCATCCGTACGGACCCGGGCCGTCGTTGTTTTCGATTGATGCAGTCTGCATATCGAGCGCGACGTCGTTGAAGGTCGGGATCCGGTAGTCGATCGCGCCCAGGTTGACGATCTGGCCGTTATCGTCGAACAGCATCTGCTCCATGAGGCTGTGACCCAGTCCCATGATCGCGGCGCCTTCATCCTGGGAGACGACCTGTAGTGGATTGATCTCTGTTCCCACATCGCCAACCGTCACGTGCTTGGTCAACAAGATCTCGCCGGTGGCGTGATCCACCTCGACTTCGATGGCTGTGGCGTTGAATTCGTAGAACGCCGCGTCGCCTCCGAGCGGGTGACCCTTCTCTCCCCATAGCCGGCACGTTCCCTGGCCGACGAACTCGCCTCGCAGCCCGCCCAGCGCGGTCTGGGCCGCTTCGACCAGCGCAATCGCCCCTGACGGCGTCACAAGTTGGCCCGGCGAGTGGGCAAGCTCCGACTGTGCGGTGCCGGTGGCTTCGGCATATAGCTTGAGAACTCGGTCGCGGATGTCTTCACACGCCGCGAGGACTGCGTTGCCCATGAACACGGTCGAACGACTCGCCGATGTCTGGAGATCGAAGGGCACTGAATTGGTGTCGCCGCTGATGATGGTGATCAGATCGAGGTCGACGCCCAACTCGTCAGCCAATATCTGCTTCCAGAGGGTCCTGGCCCCCTGCCCCATGTCCGACGTTCCCGCATACGCCATCGCGCTGCCGTCGTACAGCAGGCGGACCAGGCTCTGAGACAGACCCGTAGTCGCACCCGGCTTGATCCCGACGGCAATGCCTCGTCCGCGCCCGGATGGGGTCGGCTCGTGCCAGCCGATCAGCTCTGCCGCCTTCTCGAGACTCTCGTGCCAGCGGCCGTCCGAACGGGCCTCGTAGTCGCCGCGGATAAAGGCCTCGTCGTGCTCGACGAGGTTGCGTCGGCGAATCTCGAGGGAATCGAGCCCCAACGCTCGGGCTCCGGCATCGAGCTGGGATTCGGTCGCCCACCCGACCTGGGGGGCTCCGAACCCTCGGAAAGCGCAGCTGGGGACGGTGTTGGTCAACACGGCGCGTGCGTTGATCGAGACGCGAGGAATCCGATACGGCCCGGCACCCACATAACTGCCTTTGGTCATTACCCGAGGAGCGACGTCGGCGTAGGCCCCGACCACAAAGTCAACCTGCATCTCGTGGAAGGCCAACTCCCCCGACTCTGAGAATCCAGTGCGGGCGTGGATCCGGCAGCCCGACCGCCGCATCAATTGGAATGCCTCCTCGAGCGAGAGAACGAGGCGGCAGGTGCGTCCCGTCTTGAGGGCAAGGAAAGCAATCAGGGGCTCGTATCGAGGAGTCTGCTTTCCACCGAATCCCCCGCCGGGATCCGGGGCGATGACCCGGACTCGCGACAGCGGAATCGACCACACGTCGGCGATGGTCCGTTGGAGCAGGTAAGGGTGCTGAACCGGCGAATAAATCTCAATACCGCCGTCATCGGTCGGTGCGGCGACGATTCCACCGGGCTCGATCGGAAAGTGAGTGACCATCGGAAACGTGTAGGTGTCCTCGATGATCGTGGGCGAACTAATGCCATCCGAGTCGACGTCACCCCATGCGTACTCGACCTGCTCGAGAACATTGGTCGAGTTCAGGTCATCTCTGGGACGGACCGAAGGGTCCTGAACCAAATGGGCGTCGCCGGCGAGGGCCGCGTCGAGCCCGTACACACCAGGCAGCTCTGTGTAATGGATGACGGCGGCGTTGGCGGCAGCATGGGCCTCATCTTCAGTCTCGGCGACTACCGCGACGACAGGTTCGCCGTGGTAGTTGACCATCTTGGTCGCGATCACTGGTCGGTCCTTGTGAGAAACCCCGAACCGAGCCACGGGCTGGGGCAGGTCGTCGGCGTGTACCACCGCGATGACGCCGGGCATCGCCCACGCCGGCGAGGTGTCGATTGCGTCGATCGCGGCGCATCCGACGGGAATTGTGGCGAACGCCACGTGCGCAGCATTGGCAAATGTGATGTCGCTCAGGTACCGCTGAGCACCGGTTACCCGATCTACACCCCCGTATCGGTGAACCGGCTGGCCAACCACCCGGTGGGTACCGGCATTGGGACCACTAGAGGAAAGCTTTTGGTTCTCGTCAGGCATCGCTTCGCCTTCCGACAGCCGCGGCCTGGATCGCCTGAACGATCCGCTGATAGCTCGCACATCGGCAAAGGTTTCCCGACATGGCGTCTCGGATCTCATCTCGGGAGGCGTCGGGATTCGTTCGCAGGAGTTGCTCGGCCGCCATGACCTGACCGGGAATGCAGACCCCGCATTGCACAGCCCCAGCGGCCAGAAACTCCGCCTGAAGGTCGGTGACGCCGTCCATGGAAAGCCCTTCGATCGTAAGGAGGACTCCGCCATTGGCTTCGGCACCAAGCACAAGACAAGAGTTGACGAGTTCACCGTCCAGAAGAACTGAGCAGGCGCCACATTCACCTTCGGCGCAACAGCGTTTGGTGCCCAGGAGACCCAAATCGTCCCTGAGCATGTCAAGCAGCGTCCGATGCGCGGGGACCGTGGCATGAACGAGGTTGCCGTTCAGCTCCAGTGCCACTGCCACCTCACTGGTCGGGTGCAAAGAGGACTCCGTCATGACGACACCCCGCCGGAAGCAGCCGTGGCGGACTGAACGGCCCGTACCGCGAGAACACGAACCATCGCCTCGCGATAGTCGCGGGCGGCCCGGACATCGGAGATCGGTGTTGCGATCGACACCAACTCCTCGACTGCCCCCTCGATTGCAGCTGGATCGGTGAGATCTACAGGTGGGCTGGCATCAGTCACCAGCGGCGTCGGCCCAACGCATCCCAGCCCTAGAACAATCCGGGCATCCGCGTCGACACCGGCCGCCACGCTGACCGTCGCAAGGTCGACCCCTCGACGCCGGGTGAGGCGTTGGAACGCTGATCGATGTCCACGATCAGGAATTGGAACGTCGATTCGGATCACGATCTCGTCTGGTCCGCACCGGGTTTGGCCAGGCCCGACGAAGAATTCAACCAACGGCAGGGTCCGTTCGCCGCCGGGCCCGGTCAGGGTCACGGTCGAGCCGTAGACGAAAAGCGCGGGCACGGTGTCGGCCGCCGGAGAAGCATTGCAGATGTTTCCGACAAGCGTCGCTCGGTTCCGGATGGCGATCGATCCGACGACACGAGCCGAAGCACCCAGCGCAGGCAGGTGGCCTGCGATGAATGGGTCGCCGGAGATCTCGGCCATCCGAGCGGTCGGTCCGAATCGCACCACATCATCGTCAATCTCCACCGCCGGCGGTAGGTCATTGACGGACTTGATATCAACGACGACTGTCGGAGCGAATGGATCCTTGCGAAGGTGGACTAGGAGATCGGTACCGCCGACGAGGATCCGGCCGCGACCCTCAGCGTTAGCCAGCGCGGCGAGCACCTCGCTCACCGTGCGAGGCCGACAATAGGTCGCCATCGCGGGTACCCCCCTTGATTCCCTGATCTGATCCTAGGCAATCAATAATCGGCCTTCCCATAAAAGATGGCCCATGGGTCAAGTGGCCCTCGACTGACGGACCACTAACCCCCAGCAGGGGCAGCCTTCATCAACGCCTTGATCATCGACGGCGTGACCGGTAGGTCAGTGACAGCGCCGGGGCGGCCGATGGCCTGCTCTATTGCCGTGGCCAGCGCCGCTCCACAGGCATTGGTTCCGCCCTCACCGGCCCCTTTGACCCCAAGGGGGTTCGACGGGCTGGGGGCGTCCTCGGAGAGCAGCACCTCTACCGCTGGTGTCTCTGAGGCCGTGGGCATCAAGTAGTCCATAAAGGAGGTCACCAGCGGTTGACCCACGCCGTCGTAGAGGAAGTCCTCAAGCAGGGCACCTCCAATGCCTTGGGCGGCGCCGCCTTGGATCTGCCCCTCGATGAGCATTGGGTTGATGGCTCGACCTACGTCGTAGGCCACTACGTACCGCTCTATCTCGACCTGACCGGTGTGGGGATCGACAACCACAACCACTGCATGGGCACCGTAGGGGTAGGTCATGTGGTCGGTTGTGAATGAAGCCTTGGCTCGCAGCTCTCCCCCGCTAGCCGAACCAACCTCGGCCAAGGTTAGAGATCTGTCGGGTTGTCCGCGTACGCCGATTGCACCCGCCCGATATTCCAAGTCCTCCACGCTGGCCTCCAGCATGTTTGCCGCCAGGTCGCGTGCCACATCCTTGACGGCATCGGTGGCAAAACGGGTGGCTGACCCAGTCATAACCGTCACCCTGCTGGCAAATGCCCCCATTCCCCGCGAGATGCGATCGGTCTGACCGTGGACTACTTCGATGTTGCGATAATCCATGTCGAGGTCATCGGCACAAATCTGAGCGATGACGGTCTCTATCCCCTGTCCGACTGAAGCAGCTCCGGTTACCACTTCTACCGACCCATCGTCACGAACGGTTATCTCAACATCGTCGAAGGGGCCCAATCCCGACTTCTCGACGAACATTCCGATGCCGAGGCCAACCTGCTCACCTTCCGACCGTCGTCGTGCCAGATCAGTCTCGAGTTGCTCGAACTCGATATGGTCGATGAGGCGATCGAGGATTCGGGGGTAATCGCCCGAGTCCAGGACAACGGAGGTTCCCAAAACGGAGAGCTGTCGGTCGAACGGCATCGCTTCGGGCCAAATGAGATTTCGACGCCTAACGCTCACCGGATCGAGCCCCGCGGCGCGCGCGGCAGCCTCGACCACTCGCTCGCAGACAAAGGTCGCCTCAAACCGCCCCGGAGCCCGATAGGTGCCAGCCGGCGTTTTGTTGCTGAGAACGATGTGACCCCGTGATCGATACGCCGGAAACGCATAGGGCCCAGGCAGCATTGCGGCGGTCAGCGATGGCACTGTGGCGCCGTGGGTGCGGACGTAGGCCCCTTGGTCGTACCAAAACTCATCGTCGACCGCGGTTATAAAACCATCTTGGTCCACTGCCGCGCGGACTCGATGGCGCTGATCGCGGCTGTGGTTGGCGGCAATGAGATGCTCTCGCCGGTCTTCGATCCATTTGACCGGCCGATTCAATTGAAGAGCGGCCCACGCCACCAACACGTCTTCTGGGTACAGCTCCCCGCGGATCCCGAACCCACCGCCCACAGCACACTCCCTACCGACCACCGTGTGAGGGTCCAGATTGAGCATGGTGCTGATGGCAGCACATGTGTAGTGGGGCACCTTTGAAGCTCCGTGCAGTTCGAGTCGACCGGTTTCGGGATCTGGACGGGCAATCAACCCCCGAGTCTCCATGGGAATACCCGAGTGGCGGCCGACGGTGAGTTCGAGATCCAGCACATGGTGGGCTTCGCAAAATGCCTGGTCGACCAGCCCATACTCGCCCTCAAGCACCATGGCCTCCACCGGCGCAAGGTCCAGGGGTTCTATGTCGACGATGACAAGCTCGGCGATGTCTTCGGCCATGTAGGCATCCTCAGCTACGACGATGGCCACCGGTTCGCCCACGTACCGAACCGAACCTCGTGCCAGAACGGTTTGGCGGTAGGGCAACAGCTCGTCGTATCCGATCTGACGGAAGTCGATTGGCGGCACGGCGGCCAGGTCTTCACCGGTCCAGACGCCGACAACGCCATCGGCTCGAAGCGCCTCGGAGACATCGATGTCGACGATCTCTCCGCACGCCACTTCCGAGCGAACCACCCTTAGATGGGCCTCGTTGGGAAATGAGATGTCGGCGACAAACCGGGCATCGCCGCGTAGCAGCGGTGGGTCCTCCAAACGGTGGACTGATTCTCCGATCACAATTGGTCGCGAACGCTGCGCACGGCCTCGATGATCGTCTGGTATCCGGTGCAGCGGCAGAGGTTTGAAGACAAGGCCTCGCGCAGCTGGTCGTCGTCTATGTCGGGCTGGCGATCGAGGATGCCTTGGGCCAACATCAAGAACCCCGGGGTGCAGAAGCCGCACTGAAGACCGTGATGAACCGAGAAAGCCTCCTGAAGCGGATGCAGCGCCTGATCGTCGCCGGCAAGACCCTCCACGGTGGCAATCTCAGAGTCCTCGGCTTGCACCGCGAATATGAGGCAGGAGCGAACCGGTTCTCCGTCCACCAAAACGGTGCAGGCCCCACACACTCCTTGCTCGCACCCCAAGTGGGTTCCGGTCAAACCGCAATCCTCGCGGAGCGTGTCGGCCAGGGTCCGCCGCGGTTCCACCTGGACGTGATGCTGCTCGCCGTTCACATTCAGCGCAAGCGGTCTTCGTTCCACGCTCATCGGGTTTCTTCTTTCGTGCGGATAAGGGCCCGGACCCGCTCGGGGGT
>VYDF01000287.1 GCA_009843565.1 Acidimicrobiia bacterium
AGACATCGCCGTCACCAAGTTCTACAAGGCCCTCGGAGGATGCTTCGTCCTCTATTTGGCGCTGTGGGCTTTCATCGCCGTCCACCAGTACGACGAGGGCTTGGGCGCGCCGTACTTCAATGTGGCTTTCACGGCCTCCTTGGTGGTCTCCGTGCTGGGTATCGTGGCCTTCTTGGAATACGCCCGTCGCCGCCCGGTGGGCAAATACCACACCTGGGGCGAGGCCATGCTGGGCGCCTCGTTGATTTTCTTCCTGCTGTTCTGGATCTATGGCGTCGTTCCCCATCAGTGGCTGGTGTACGCCGACAGCGAGCTCGGCTGGCGCAAAGACCGCTTGATCGAGGGTTACTACGTGGGCAACCAGGGCATCATCGCCTGGGCCCTGCCGTTTGACCTTCCCTACCTGGTATTGCGCGATGTGGTGGCGGTGTTGATCTACGGTTTGGCCTTGGCCGGAAACATCGCCGGCTGGATGGTTTGGCAGAACCGGGGCAAGACCGCTCCGGTCGAAGTGGAGAAGTCTGAGTATGGACGACCGATCGTGAGAGAGGGGAGCACAGTCTGATGGCAAGCAGCGATGCCAACCCCCCCATGCCGGAGTTCCGCGACGACTACGTGCTGGTAGAAGTAGACAACGACTACCTCCAGAGCAAGGTCAAGCCCAAGCAGTTCATCCACATCGATCAGTCCGAGTGCATCATGTGCGAGGGGTGCGTGGACATCTGCCCGTGGAAGTGCATCCACATGGTCGCCCCGGATGCTGTTGACCTGGCGGTGGGCGCCGAACAGCCCGGTGTCGACCCCAGCGACCATGTGATCTTCACCATCGATGAGGATGCCTGCACTCGCTGCGCCCTGTGCGTGGACCGATGCCCCACCGGCGTGATCACGCTGGGCCGGTTGGGCGATCCCGGAGGCGATGGCGACCCGCATACGCGAATGACCAGCTACGGCTACGGCTACGGCATGCGGTTGACCTAGAACTAAGGCCCGGAACGGACAAGAGGACACAGGAGCACCGTGGCAAAGCAGCCCAGACCACCGGCAAGCGAGCGAGCCAAGCAGGCCGCGAGCCAAATGATGAGCGACATGCAGGGCTCGCAGGCTTGGTCGTCGATCTTCCGTCCGGGTTCGATCTTCCGCAAGGGCTACAGCGACAGCCCCCGGAACCGCAGCTACGTGATCATGAACAGCGTGCTGTATCACCTTCACCCGGTGAAGGTGAAGCGCCACGCGGTGAAGGTCAGCTACACCCTGTGTCTGGGCGGTCTCAGCTTCTTCTTGTTCATCTTGCTCACCGTGACCGGCATCTTCTTGATGTTCTTCTACCGCCCCACTGCGGCGCAGGCCTGGGATGACATCTACACCCTCCAAACCTCAGTCGCCTTTGGACTGCTGGTGCGCAACATGCACCGATGGGCCGCCCACCTCATGGTCATCACCGTGTTCTTGCACATGGCCCGGGTCTTCTACCACGGGGCTTACAAACCACCCCGGGAGTTCAACTGGGTCATCGGCGTCATCCTGCTGACCCTCACCTTGCTGTTGTCGTTCACCGGCTACCTGCTGCCGTGGGATCAGCTGGCCCTATGGGCGGTGACGGTGGGAACCAACATGATGGGGTTCACCCCTGTATTCGGCGATCAAGTGCGATTTGTGTTGCTGGGCAGCGTGGAGATCGGAACCGACACGCTGCTGCGATGGTATGTGCTTCACGTGCTGATGCTGCCCTTTGTGATCGTCATATTCATGGCCATCCACTTCTGGCGAGTAAGAAAGGACGGAGGTATTTCCGGGCCGCTCTAGAAGCGTCGTCGCAACGACGTTTCTGGCCCGATCTGAGAGCCCATGGCGGAAGTCCCTGAACACCTCCTGAAGCGAGCCCAAGAGGCCCGTGAGCGCGCCCAAGCCCAGCAGGGCGGCGGCGGTGAGGCCGCGCCCGAATCCTCGGGAGCGGAGTCGGCCGATGCTGGCTCCGACGAGGGCTCGGGCGGTCCCAAGATCCCCGACCACTTGCTTGATCGGTCCAAGTCGGCCCGCGATCAGGCCGCATCCGGAGGTGCCGCCCCGGCGGCGGCTGCCGCGGTGGCCACGGCTCCGATGCCCGCCGGACCGGCCCAGCCCGAGCCCACCGGTCCCGGCGGAGGCACCCAGCGACTGCTTACCGTGGTCAAGTCGGGCTCCATTCAGGATGTCAAGGCCACTCCCACCGACAAGGTCCACGTCTGGCCCCACCTGCTGGTGGTGGAGTTCGTGGCTGCGCTGATTTTCACTGCCTTCACCCTGATCTTCTCGATCTTCGTGAACGCCCCGCTGCTGGAGCTGGCCAACTTCAACGAGACGCCCAACCCGTCCAAGGCCCCGTGGTACTTCCTCGGCCTCCAAGAGTTGCTCACCATGTTCCACCCGATGGTGGCCGGCGTGACGATCCCCGGCATTGCGCTGTTCCTGCTGATCCTGGCGCCCTACGTCGACCGCAATCCCAATAAGAAGCCCGAGGATCGCAAATTCGCCATATCGCTTATGACTATCCACCTGATGTTCTGGGCGATCCTGGTTCTCATCGGATCCTTCTTCAGGGGTCCCGGCTTCAACTTCGTCTTCCCGTGGGAAGCCGGGCTCTTCTTCGATCTGTAGGAACTGACTATGGGCGTCGCACTCTCCATCGCCATACCGATCATCGTGGTGGCCGCCGTGATCGTGTTGATCGGCGCGGCCCGGCGCCGGGAGACCATGGCGGCCGAAGGCCGGCTCACTCGGGAGACCCGTCGCCGGGACCGGGGACGGGTGGACATCGACGACCCTGCCGGATCGGCCGACGCTCCCACCGGGCGAGAGGTGGAGCGGGCTGCGGTACTGGCCCGCCAGACCGCGGGCACCGAACTGGTGGAGGCCGCCGACGCGTCGGTGGAGGAGTGGACCCCGCCCGATCCCGACGCTGTTGGGGTGAGCCGCCGCCAGTTCTTGAACCGCAGCACCGTGGCCATGATGGGCTTTAGCCTCACCGGCTTTGGTGCCGCCTGTGTTGCCTTTTTGTGGCCGCCGTTCGTCACCGGCTTCGGCGCCGATGTGAACGCCGGGTTGGTCGACGACGTGAAGGCCAGGATCCGAGACGAGAACGGATTCCTGTACCTTCCCGAGGGCCGGGCCTGGGTCACCGAATACCCCGCGGCGGCCCTGCCCAAAGCCCAGGCCACCTACAGCGCCCCGGAGCTCACCGGCATGGAGGCGGGGCTGATTGCCCTCTTCCAGAAGTGCCCCCATCTGGGTTGTCGGGTGCCGAACTGTTTGACCTCGCAGTGGTTTGAGTGCCCCTGCCACGGTTCCCGCTACAACCAGGTGGGCGAGAAGCGGGGCGGACCGGCTCCCCGGGGCATGGACAGGTTCGCTATGTCGGTGAACGCCAAGGGGGAGTTCATAATCAGCACCGGCACCGTCATCCAGGGACCGGCCATCGGGGTGAACACCACCGGACAGGAGCCTGAGGGTCCGAGCTGTCTTGGGGGGGCATCGCACTGATGCACCTGCTTGCCGCCTCAACCCAGCGCAACCTGGGCATGGCCATCGCGGTGGTGGCCATCGTTGGCTTTGCCATTTACCTCATCTACAACGTGTTATGGGCCGGCCGCGGCGAAAGGGGCTCAGAAGTAGAGCTAGCCCCCAACCGCAAGCCCTACCTGAGCGACGAGGAACTGGAAACCTCCAAGCTCGACCTCGCCCTGGTCAGCGGCCTGGTCACTTTGGTCATAATCGGGGTAGCCCTGCCGCTGTACTGGCTGGGCGAGCCTGGACGTCAGCAGGGCTATTTGGAGTACTCCCGGGATCAATTCACCAGCCGGGGGGCCGGTCTGTTTGAAGAGTCGTGCTCTAGCTGCCACGGCGGTGGCGGCCTCGGCGGCACCACCGACCACACCATTACCGACGACAATGGGAACTTCGTGGCTGCCATCAAGTGGGAGGTTCCCGCGCTGACCACCACGTTGTACCGCTTCTCCGAAGAAGAGGTGCGTCACATCCTCAACTACGGCCGCCCGCCCACCCCCATGCAGCCCTGGGGGGCGCCGGGCGGCGGCCCGATGACCACCCAGCAGGTGGAGGAGCTGATCCAGTACATCCAGAGCATCCAGCTCTCCCCCGACGAGTTGGAGGGCGAGGTATTGGCCGGTCTCATCGCTCAAGTGCGAGACGACGTTTTGGCGGCCAACACCCCATTGAGCCAGCAGCTGGATGAGGCCAACGCCGCCGTGGCCAACGCGGGCGGCGACGACGCGGCAGCCGAAGCCGCTGCTCGCCAGCTGGCCACGGTCGAGTCAACGATCACCGAGGTAAGCGAGCAGTACATTCGCAACCTGGCGTCGGCTGATCGGGGCGAGCTCCTGTTCAACAACGGGGTCTATGGCTGCGCCCGCTGCCACACCCCGAGAGACTCGTGGCGGTTCACCGGACCCGAGGAAACGCCCGGTGGCGGCCCTGTGGTGTTGACCAAGGGATCAGATGCCGAGGCCGCAGTAGTCGCCCAGCTTGGCAATTTGATTCCCGCTGACATACCCGGCGGCGGCGGATTCGGGCCCAACCTCACCAACGGCGCCACCCTCCGTCAGTTCGAAAGCGCTGAGGGCCACGAGGGCTTTGTCACCATCGGCTCCCAGGAGGGCGTGGGCTACGGCAACTTCGGCCAAGGCGACGGCGGGGGCCAGATGCCGGCCTTCGGCGCCTGTGTGGGCGACCGGGACTCGGGTGACCGCAGCCCCATATTCGGCTTCTGCACGCTGGAGGATGGCAGCACCCGGCCGGGCACGCTGACCGCCTCGCAGATAGCTGACATCGTGGCCTACGAGCGGGGGTTGTGAGCATGGGCTCGATTCTCTCCGCAGTGAGCGCCCTGGGGGCCATCTCGTTCGACAACGAGATCCGTGGTCTGCTGACGGTGCTATTGGGCTCGGCCATCCTCATGGGATCGGTGTGGCTCATCATCTCCACCAACACCGGCTTCCGCCTCGGTTCCCTCATTGCCATCTCGGCCATCTTTGGTTGGACGGTGATGATGGCCTTCATCTGGTCGCTCTACGGAATCGGGCTGCAAGGCGCTCGGCCTACCTGGGAGGTACAGGCCATCCATATTGGCAACCCGTCGATCACCGACAACGAGGCCAATCCGCCCCCCGAGATCCTCGACGATCTCCCCAACCCGGTGACCTGTTCCACCCTGGGCGACGGAGACTGCCTGCCCAAGGCCATTCAGATCGTCCGGGTAATGGGCAGCAGCGCCCAGAGAGCCGAGCTGGACTCCATCGACGCGGGCACCATCCGGGCCGAATTGACCGCCTTCAACGACGCATTGGCTGATGACGACCCCCGCAAGCTTGTGGACGATGAGATCGAGAGCGAGGTGCAGCGCCTGGCTGAAGAGCAGCGCATCCGCAACGAAGACCTGACCCTGAGCGAGCTGAAGGGTGTCGCCCCCGATCTCACCGATGAGGTCGAGCGCCGAGGGTGGCTGGATCTGGGCGACTGGAATCTGGAAACCACCCAGGCCGCTGGCGAGGCCATCACCGCGGCCAGCGACTATCTGGCCCATGCCAATCTGGGCTTCGGCGAGACCGACGAGCAGAGCAACTCATTCGTGGTGCTGGATGCCTTCCAGCAGGGGGGCAAGCCCGAGCGGCTAAACAACGGGGTGTGGGAGCGGGTCAGCAATAAGGTCGTCACCAGTGCGATGCCCCGACACCCCACCAACTACACGGTGGTGCAAGTGCAGCGGTCGATCTACAAGGAGCCGGTGGCTGGCCAGGCGCCGCCCCCTACGGAGGTAGATCCCCGCGAGCCGGTCATCTCGGTGCTCATGGAGCGCAACCTGGGCCGGTTCCGTCTGCCCAGTATTCTGGTCACCATCGGCTCAGGACTGTTGTTCTTGGCGTCGCTGCTGATGCTCCACACCCGCGACCTGGAAGTCCGCCGTCGCCTGGAGGGCGAAGGCGCGGCCCCATGATCGTATTGGGGGGATAGTCCGCGATGACCGGCCAGTACCTGCCGATCCTCGCCCTCGGAGTCTTGGCCGTGCTGTTCGCCGCGTTGAGCTTCGGTGCCTCCCGTCTGCTGGCCCCCCGACGGCAGACCAAAGCCAAGCTGGCCCCCTACGAGTGCGGTGTGGAGGAAAGCACCGACGCCCCCGAGCGGTTCGGGGTCCGGTTCTTTCTCATCGCCATGATCTTCATTGTGTTCGACATCGAGATCATCTTCTTGTACCCCTGGGCCGTGTCATACCAGGGACTCGGCCTGTTCGGCCTGGTGGCCATGGGGATTTTCGCCTTGGCCGTGTTCGAGTCGTTCGTCTACCTCATCGGCAACGGCGCCCTCGACTGGGGGCCGTCTCGCCCCATGTGGCGGCGTGATCCCCAGGTATCGGCTCGCCGCACCAGCGACACCACCATCCGCCGGGTGGGTTTGGACGGACGAGGAGCCCCGGAGGAGGCGGCATGAGACTTCGAGGGCGCCAGCTGCGACGGAGGGGCCACTAATGAAGCTACCGCTCGTGGGTGATCCCAAGGTCATCGCCGACCGCGGCCTGGAGGGTGTCGACCACAACTTCGTCACCGGCAAGCTCGAAGACTTGGTCAAGTGGTCTCGAGCTCGGAGCTGCTGGCCGGCCACCTTCGGCTTGGCCTGCTGCGCCATCGAGATGATGGCCACCGGCGGCGCCCACTACGACTTGGCCCGCTATGGCATGGAGGTGTTCCGGGCTTCTCCCCGCCAAGCCGACTTGATGATCGTGGCCGGCCGGGTTTCCCAGAAGATGGCCCCCATCCTGCGCCGCATCTACGACCAGATGATGGAGCCCAAGTGGGTGATCTCCATGGGGGTGTGTGCCTCCAGCGGTGGCATGTTCAACAACTACGCCATCGTGCAGGGCGTGGACCAGATTGTGCCGGTGGACGTGTACGCCCCCGGCTGTCCACCCGGCCCTGAAACCTTGATGCACGCTATTTTGACCCTTCACGACAAGATCACCAGCGGCGAGATCACTCGCCGCCGGGATGAGACCGGGGCCGGGGCCAACCTCACCGTCGACCAACGCGACGGTCAATCATCAACGGGCGTGGTAATTCGTACATGAGCGATTCGGTACTGCATGTGCCCCGCGACCAGCTCACCGAGACGGTGGCCGGCTTGCGCGACGAGGGCTATGTGTCGGTCCTCGACGTGACCGCGGTGGATTACCTGGAGCACCCCGGCCGCACCGATCTGCCCCCCGAGGTGGCGCCCGAGCGGTTCGAGCTGGTGGTCACCCTCATCTCCCATGCCGCGCCGGGCCGCATCAGGCTGCGGGTTCAGGTGCCGGCCGACGATCCCACCGTTGCCACCCTGTTCGACCTGTACCCCGGCACCGAGGCTCTGGAACGGGAGGTGGCCGACATGTTCGGCATCATCTTCGAGGGCCATCCCGACCCCAGCCGCATCCTCATGCCCCCCGACTGGGAAGGCCACCCGCTCCGCAAGGACTTCGCGGTCGGTCGCATCCCCGTCCAGTTCAAGGCCACCCGATGACTGCCACCGAACCAAGCGCCACCGACACAGCAGTTCGGCTCCGGGAGGACAGCGCCGTGCTCCGTATCGGCGAGGACGACGGCGAGCGGTTGGAGGCCGAATCCAGCGCCAGCGACACCAGCATGATCATGAACATGGGGCCACAGCACCCCAGCACCCACGGCGTGCTGAGACTCATGCTGGAGATGGAGGGCGAGACGGTGATGCGCTCCAAGCCGGTCATCGGCTACCTGCACACCGGCATGGAGAAAACCGCCGAAACCCTCACCTACCTCCAGGGCCCCACCAACGTCACCCGCATGGACTACGCCGCCCCGCTGTTCAGCGAGTTGGCGTTTTCCATGGCCACCGAGGCGCTGCTGGGCCTGGAGCTTCCCCCGCGGGCCACCTGGATCAGGATGCTGATGTGCGAGCTGAACCGCATCAGCTCCCACCTGCTGTTTCAGGCCACCAACGGCATGGACATCGGCGCGGTGTCGATGATGCTCTACGGCTGGCGGGAGCGGGAGGAGGCCCTGCGGTTGTTGGAGACCATCACCGGATTGCGGATGAACCACAACTACATCCGCCCCGGCGGGGTGGCCGCCGACCTGCCCGACGGCTGGCGTGATGAGGTTCTCACCCTCATCGATGCCCTTCCCGCCCGTCTCAAAGAGTTCGACACCCTGCTCACCGGCCAGCCCATCTACCGGGAGCGGCTCCAAGGGGTGGGGGTAATCAACACCGCCGAATGCCTGGCCTTGGGGGTGACCGGACCCATCTTGCGCTCCACCGGCTATGCCTGGGACCTGCGTCGGGACATGCCCTATCTGGCCTACGACCAGATGGACTTCGACGTGGTGGTGGGCACCTACGGCGACTGCTTCGACCGCTACGCCATCCGCCTGAACGAGATCAGGGAGTCGATCCGCATCTTGGCCCAGATCCTCGACCAGATGCCGTCGGGCGATTACCGGGTGCAGGACAAGAAGGTCACTCCTCCGCCTCGGGCCCGCATCGACGAGTCGATGGAGGCCCTCATCCACCACTTCAAGATCTTCACCGAGGGATTCAAGGTGCCCGCCGGCGAGGTGTACGCCGCAGTGGAGTCCCCCCGAGGGGAGTTGGGCTGCTACATGGTGTCGGACGGCTCGGCGGTGCCCTATCGCATGCACATCCGCGGTCCGAGCTTCGTAAACCTGCAAACCCTGCCTCATCTGATGCGAGGCGGCATGGTGGCCGACGCGGTGGCCATTATCTCCTCGGTCGACCCCATCATGGGGGAGGTGGACCGCTAAGCCATGGCCCGCCTCAACCCCAACAACCTCGCCATCGCCCAGGAAGGCATCGCCCGGTACCCGGTTCCCCGCTCCGCGCTCATCCCGCTGCTGCACTTGGCTCAAGAACAAGACGGCTATGTCACCGAAGACGCCATGGCCCACATCGCGGAGCTGGTAGGGGTAACCCCGGCAGAGGTCATGGGCACGTGCAGCTTCTACGAGATGCTCAAGCGAGAGCCGGTGGGCGACTACATGGTGAACATCTGCAACGGCATCTCCTGTCATCTGCTGGGCGCTTCGGCCCTGATCCACCACGCCGAGGACACCTTGGGAGTGAAACCCGGTGGGACTACCGACGACGGCAAGATCACCCTGGAAGCGGTGGAGTGCATTGCCGCTTGCACCGAAGCCCCCTGTCTCCAAGTGAATTATCGCTATCGCAACCAGGTCACCACCGAGGACTTCGACCAGTTGGTGGCCGATCTGCGGGCCGATACCGCCGGGGTTGCACCCCACGGTCAACTGGCCAAGGTTCGCCAGCACGTCAGCGAGGACCGATGGGCCGGCGTGTCGCCCCCCAACGGTCAGGGTGAGCCGGCCTGGATGGCCCGCAACCCCTCCGATAACGGAGACGGCTCGTGAGCGCGCCAGCCCCTACCGACCTCAGGATCATCACCTCCCGATTCGACATCGAAGACGGCCACACCTTGGCCGGCTACGAGCGCACCGGGGGCTATGCCGGGCTGCGTCGAGCCCTGGAGATGGCCCCCGCCGATGTCCACGGCGAGGTTCGCACCGCCAGCCTGCTGGGCCGGGGCGGGGCCGGCTTTCCCGCCGGGGTCAAATGGGGCTTCTGCCCACCCGGCGTGTGGCCCCGCTATCTGGTGGTGAACGGTGACGAGTCTGAGCCCGGCACCTACAAAGACCGCCTCCTCATGGAGCGCGATCCCCACCAGCTCATCGAGGGCTGTTTGATCGCCTGCTATGCCCTCGGTCTCTCCCAGTGCTTCCTGTATGTGCGCGGCGAGATGGCCCACGCCCAAGAGCGGCTAGCTGCTGCCCTCAATGAGGCCTACGAGGCGGGTT
Organism: Acidimicrobiia bacterium; assembly: GCA_009843565.1. Lineage (GTDB taxonomy): Bacteria > Actinomycetota > Acidimicrobiia > Acidimicrobiales > Bin134 > Poriferisocius. Next base: position 9,891 of record VYDF01000287.1, read on the forward strand.
ACGTGGGCGCCAACGTGCTGGGCACCGAGGACTTCTCGGTGGACATCACCTTGCACTGGGGGGCGGGGGCATACATCGTGGGAGAGGAGACCGCCCTCATCGAGAGCCTGGAGGGCGACCGGGGAATGCCCCGGCTCAAGCCCCCCTATTTCCCGGCGTCCATCGGCCTCTACGGCAAGCCCACCATCGTCAACAACGTGGAGACCCTGGCCAACCTGCCGTGGATCGTGTCCAACGGCGGGGCCGCCTTTGCCGCCATGGGGGCGGACAGCTCCACCGGCACCCGGGTGTTTGCGGTGTCGGGCCATGTGGCCACCCCCGGGGTGTTCGAGGTGCCCTTCGGCACCACCACCTTCCGCGACATCATCTTCGATCCCCGCTACGCCGGCGGCATGCGCCCGGGCCGAACCCTCAAGACGTTTATTCCCGGCGGCGCGTCAGCCCCGTGGTTCTTCGAGGAGCACCTCGACCTGCCTTTGGAGAAGACCACCGTCGACCAGGCCGGATCGATGCTGGGCTCGGGTGCCATCGTGGTCATGGACGACACCACCGACGTGGTGAAGGCCTGCCACAACGTGGTGCGGTTCTTTGCCCGGGAGTCCTGCGGCAAGTGCACGCCCTGTCGGGAGGGAACCTCCTGGCTGGAAAAGATCCTCTGCCGCATCCTGTCCGGCCAGGGCCGCCCCCAAGATCTCGACCTCCTCATGGACGTGTGCGACAACATAAGCCCCGGCATCGCTTGGCCGCCCCGACAAACCACCATCTGTCCGCTGGGGCCGTCGGCCGTGTCGCCCATCGCCTCGGCCCTAGAGCGATTCCGCGGCGAGTTCGAGGCCTATCTGCCCGCCACCGCGGTCGCTGTCACGACTAGCGCGGGAGCCATGTCGTGAGCGAGAACGAGACTGTGGTCACCATCACCGTCAACGGCCAGCCGGTGGAGGCCCAGCCTGGCGAGTGGGTAATTGCCGCCGCCGAGCGGGCTGGGGTGTACATCCCCCACTTCTGCTACCACCCCCGCATGAATTCGGTGGGCATGTGCCGCATGTGCATCGTGGACATCGACACCGGACGCGGCCCCGCCCTGCAACCCTCCTGCATGGTCGCAGTGAGCGAGGGCATGGTGGTGGACACCACCTCCGATCAAACCCGCAAAGCCCAAGACGGCGTGCTGGAGTTTCTGCTGCTGAATCACCCCCTCGACTGCCCCGTCTGCGACAAGGGCGGCGAGTGCCCCCTCCAAGACCAGACCATGGCCTACGGCCCCGGCGAGAGCCGGTTCGTGGAGGAGAAGCGCCATTTCGAGAAGCCCATCCCGGTCAATGATTTGGTTTATCTCGACCGGGAGCGCTGCATCCTGTGCGACCGCTGCACACGGTTCGCCGATGAGGTAGCTGGCGATCCACTCATCACCTTCCAAGACCGGGGCGACCAAACCCAGGTCAACACCTTCCCCGACCTGCCCTTCTCCTCCTACTTCAGCGGTAACACCGTGCAGATCTGCCCGGTGGGCGCCCTCACCGCGGTGCCCTACCGGTTCAAGGCCCGCCCGTGGGATCTCACCGAGGTGGAGTCCACTTATCCCAACCCGATGGGTGATCGGGTTGTGGTGCAGGCCTCCCGAGACCAGGTGCTGCGCTACCAGGGAGTGGACAGCGACGCGGTCAACTGGGGTTGGCTCACCGACAAAGACCGCTTTTCTTTCGAGTCCACCGCCAGCGACCTGCGGCTGGGGTCGCCGCTGATACGGGGCACTCCGCTGGGCCGGCCGGACCCCGGCGGCAGCGAATTGGTGGAGACCACCTGGCGCCAGGCCCTCGCTTTGGCGGCTGACGCTATTCGGGCCGCCGTCGAAGACAAGGGACCTCAGTCGGTGGCCGTGCTGGGCGGGGCCCGTCTAACCAACGAGGACCAGTACGCCTGGGCTCGACTGGCCAAAGGGGTGATCGGCACCGACAACGTTGACGCCCAACTCGACGACGGCCTGCCCACCGATGCGGTGTTGGGCCTGCCCCGGGCCACCATCAACCGTGCCTGCACTCCGGGCGGAACCGTTGTCTTGATGGCTCCCGACCCCAAAGAGGAGCAGGGCACCCTCTACCTGCGGCTCCGCCACGCCGTGGTCAACGACGGCGTACAGCTCATCGAGCTCACGCCTCGGGCCACCGGCTTGAGCCATCTGGCCGCCCACCGGTTGCACCATCGTCCTGGCGAGGCTGCGGCCGTTGCCGCCGCTCTGGTGGGCGGCGACATCGACGCCGGACCAGACCGAGAGGTTGGCGGGGTAGCAGCCGACGCCTTGGCGGCCGCCGCGGCAGCTCTGGCCGACCGGGCCGACCAGCCCATCACCGTGATTCTGGGCCGCCCTTCGCTGGCCGAAGCCGCTGGGCCCACGGTGGAGGCCGCGGCCGAGTTGATGAAGTTGGCCAAGCTGCTGACCGCCGGCGGACGGCCGGGCATCGCATTTTTGCCCGCGCTGCACCGGGGCAATGTGCTCGGCGCGCTGGACATGGGCTTGGCCCCTGGTGTGCTGCCCGGTCGGGTGACCCTGGCCGACGGCGCCGCCGCGTTGGCCGAATCGTGGGGCTCGGTACCGGCGTCTCCCGGTGCAGACGCCCGAGGCATCCTGAAAGCGGCTGCCGGCGGAAACATCGACGTGTTGATCCTGCTGGGCGTCGACCCTCTGGGCGACTTTCCCGATCGTAAATTGGCCGAGTCGGCCATCAAAGGGGTGGGCACGGTCATCGCCTCCGACCTGTTCTTGCATCCTTCCGCGGCCCAGGCCGACATCGTGTTTCCCGCGGCCGGTTTCGGTGAGCGCCGGGGAACCCATACCAACATGGAGGGCCGGATCACCCGGGAGCGTCAGATAGTTACCTCGCCGGGCACCGCCCGAGCCGACTGGGCCATCGCCTCTGAGCTCGCCCGATTGCTCGAAGCCGACCTCGGCTTTGGCAGCCCAGAAGAGGTGTGGGAAGAGATCGTCCGAGTGGCTCAGTCGCACCGAGACCTTTCCCTGGAGGCCATTGACACAGAGACCGACGGTGTGGTGGTTGCCGACAGCTCTATCGCGTTCCATTCGCCCGAAGACGCCACCCCAGTGCCCCATGTGGATGCCTACAGCCTGCGACTGGTGTCGTCGCGGCGCATGTACGACCGGGGCACGCTGGTTCAGCATGCCCCTTCTCTGGCCGGGCTGGCCGCCGGGGCGGTTCTCGCCCTCAACCCCTACGACTTCGACCGGGTCGGCGTTGATATGGGCACCGAAGTGCAGGCCATTTCCCATGTGGGGGAGATGTTCGTGCCCGTGGTGTCCGACGCCGGAGTCCCCCGAGGCACCGCGGCCTTCGGTTACAACTGCCCAGACCTGGACGTGAGAGCGCTGATCGACAATGACGCCGTGGTCACCGACGAGAGGATCCAAACCTGATGATGGCCGGCCTCGGTCCGTCGGTTTTCGGCCTCGACCCCTTGTATGTCGGCGGGGTTGGCTTGGCAGAGGTGCTCATCACCCTGCTCAAGGTGGGGGTGGCTTTC
>VYDF01000039.1:0-5440 GCA_009843565.1 Acidimicrobiia bacterium
TGGTCGTGGCCCTCTTCCTCGTCGTGGTCGTGGCCCTCTTCCTCGTCGTGGTCGTCCTCGTCGTGCTCGTCGTGCCCCGTCGTCGAGCCGTATTCGATAGTCGAGGTGTGTTCAGCCATGCGAAACACAGGCGTACCCGCTTGTTCGACCGCGTCGATGGTGTCTTCCAGACCTTCCTCTAGGAACAAGCCATTGGCCACTATCAAAGCGGCGTCTTCCATGTTTCCGCGATCACTCAACGAGGGTTGGAAGGCATGGGGGTCGCCCCCAGGTGGAATGAGGGTAGAAACTTCGGCCAACCCGTCACAGGCCACATTGGCCACCACGTCACCCCATATCGAGGTCGTGGCTATGACTGTCGGAACTCCGGCCCCTTCATCATCGTCGTCGTTCCCACAACCGGCGGCGATCAATGCCACTACCGCCAACAGCCACCCTGCACCAAATATCATTCGCCTTAAGTTGATAATGAGTCTCATTCCTGCAAACGTATTCGGTGGCCAGCTTCGATGGCAAACAGACCACACCTACTTTGCGGAGAGCCGTTCGAGCCAGAAGAGCTCCGGTAAGAAAGGAAGGCCATGACGGCAATCGTTCATTCGCTGTACATCATCGGCCAGCTCTTTGCGATCATGGGAGTGGTTTTCGTCGTCCCCCTGCTGGTTTGCGATTGCTGTCGGTACTGCTGGAAACGCCGGTGCGACCGCAAGGAGCGCTGCAAATCAGATTTGGGCACCTAAGATAAAGAACAGGAATGACTGGGCAACCACGACAGGGCGCGGAAGACAGGGATTTCCTCGCCGAGTTGCACGCACAAATCGGCGGCAGACTGGCTCAACAAGGCCACCGATACACCAGTGGCCGACAGGAGCTGGTGGAAACCCTGGTTCTCACCGGCCAACCAATGACCCTGCCTGACATCGTGGAGGCACACCCGAAGCTGGCCCAGAGCTCGGCCTATCGAAACTTGGACATCTTGGTTCGCTGCGGCGTCATCCGGCGCATCAACGCGGGGGGCGACCACGCTTACTTCGAGTTGGCGGAGCCGCTGCTCGGTCACCACCACCATCTGATATGCATAAGCTGCGGCAGCATTGAAGACATCCATTTCGACAGTGAAATCGAACGCCTGGTGGACGAGAGCTTGAACGAAATCTCAGCCCGAACTGGATTCACGCCTACCACCCACAGTCTCGACCTTCACGGACATTGCGCCGACTGCTGAATCGGTTGTGTAGGACTCGCACCGGACAATGCGACCAACCGAACTCCGGCTGAGTCCAGAGCTGGTTCTTTGGCGCGAAGAGGTCAGGGGCTTCTTGGCTGCGGAGATGGCGCCCGAGAGGGTGGCAGGCCACGTCGACCCCACTGATCTCACCGGCCTCGATCTGGACTTCGAGCGTCGCCACCAGAAAGAGGCGGCCCGCCGGGGCCTGCTGTCTGTCTCCTTGCCGGAGTCCGACGGCGGTCGAGGCCGGTCTCGGGCCTGGAAGCACGTTTACGACATGGAGGCCGCCTTTCACGGTGCGCCGTCCATCGACACCGGGGTGACACTGTGCGGGTTCGCTCTCTCTCGCTTCGGCACCCAAGCCCAAAAGGCCCGCTGGCTTGCACCCATGGTCACTGGGGAGATGATGGGCGCAATCGCCTACAGCGAGGCCGGTGCCGGCAACAATCTGGCGGCCATCGCCGCGACCGGGGTGCGAAACCCTGACGGATGGGTGCTATCCGGAGTCAAGTCACACGTAACGGGAGCTCACAAAGCCGACGTGGCCGTGGTGCTGGCAGTGACTGATCCAAAGAGCAGCGCCCGCTCTTCAATGACCATGTTCTTGGTTCCCCTGGATGCTCCCGGGGTTGAGGTGAAGCGAAGGCCCACCATCAACCGCTGGACTCTCGGCGAAATCGACCTTCGCCAGGTTCGACTCGACGACGATTGTGTCCTGGGCGAGGTCGGCGCAGGGTGGGCGCAAGTGATGGCCGCGGTGGCCGCGGAACGAGGCTCATTGGCCCACTACGGATGGGCCGAACAGTGGCTGCAACGGCTGCCGGTAGAAGTACACCCGCGGGATCGGGCCAGGCTGCATGTTGGAACCGCTCAAGTCCGGGCTTTCTGTCAGCGGCTGATCGACTACGAAGAGGCTGGCCGTCAGGTGGGCTACGAGGCTTCAGTGGTCAAGGTCACCGCAACCGAGCTGCTCCAGGACATCTCCCGGGCTGCCCGGTCTGCGGCAGGAGCGGAAGATGCCGGCTGGACTCCCATGTTCGAAGAGGGACCGCCATATGCCTATGACGCGCTTGAGGCCATTCACCCCACAATCTCGGTAGGTGCCAATGAGACCCACCGAGACATGATCGCTTCTGCCCTGCTAGATGGGGACCTGCCCTCTGCTTCCCCCCGGCCCTCCACCGACGATCCAACCATTGCCGCTTGCGCCGATATGGCAACAGAGGCTCGTGAGGTTCTGGCGATGACCGCCCGACACGGTCTTCGGCGTCCTCTGTATGGCCAGCGGGTAGGAGACTTCCAAGTTGCCCGTCATCGCTATGTGGACATGGCCATCGCGGTCGAGGCCATGGAACTCACCGCCGGAGAGGCCTCTTCGGCTCCCTTTGGACCGCAGCGCGACTACTTGGTTTCGGCGGCCAAGGTGACGGCCAACGAGGCCCTGTTGGATGTGGTAGCCGGCGCCCACCAACTGCACGGGGCCGACGGATTCTACGACGCCCACTCCCTCGCGCCCTTCACCCGCCGAGCCTGGGACGCCCAATCTCGAGGCGGGACCACGTCGGAGCATCTGGAGAAACTGGCCCGGCTTACTGCCTAGCCACTGGCAATGGTGACCCGGTGGAGCACGCGCTCCTCGCCGGCCACGTCCCCCACAACTGCGTGCTGCGTCGAGCGGTTGTCCCAGATCACCAAATCGCCGTTGCACCACCGATGCCGGTAGGTGTTCTCGTAGCGCCCGATCACCCCATAGAGGAAATCCAGGAGAGGGCGGCTCTCTTCACGTGTCCACCCATCGAATCGGGACACGTAGTTGTCGTTGACGAACAGCGCTTCGGCCCCGGTATCGGAATGCACCCTCACCACCGGATGCACGGCGACCACCGCCTCGTGGTCCAAACCGGCATCGGCGGCCAAGCTGGTGCCCTCATGCACAGCCGAGAGCGTGCGGAGCATGGACTGGAATTCTGGCGACAGCGACTCAAATGCCCTGGTCGCGCTGGCAAACATCGTGTCGCCGCCCACCTTGGGCAATACCCGGGCCAGCAGCAAGGTGTAGGCATGGGGCTCGCGCATGTGGGTCGAATCGGAGTGCCAGGTCTGGGTGATGGGATTGGGGTCGTAGATCTTCATAATCCCCGGGTACCCCTCGATCGACGGCACATAGGGGTGGATAGAGATCTCCCCCCACTTGGCGGCAAAGGCCAACTGGTCCTCCGGGGTCATTGCGCCCTGACCGCGTATGCAAATGACGCCGCTTTGATGGAGCGCATCGCGTACCGACGCGAATTCGGTGTCGGAGATCTCTCCGGTGAGATCCAGCCCCAGCACCTCTGCGCCGAGTGCCCCTGCCAGCTGCCGAATCTTCATAGCTGAGGAACTCTAATCAGTAGCTGGATTACCAACAGCTCGATCGTTGAATTCGATGGGCAGCGTCTTGAGCCCGCTCAACCGGTTGGTACGGGTCCACGTGGCCTCTCCAACGATCTCGACACCGGTCCAGCGATCCAAGATGGTGTTGAGCATCACATCGATCTCCAGCCGGGCCAGGTTGGCACCCAGGCAGAAATGGGGGCCATGGCCAAAGCCCATGTGGTTGGTGGGACTTCGGTCAATGCGAAACTCAAACGGGTCGTCGAAAACTGTGTCGTCCCGATTGGCCGACATCTCCCATACCACCACCTTGTCCCCCGCCCGGATGGGCTGGCTGCCCAGCACCGTGTCCAGTGTCGCCGTACGCCGTTTGTAGACCGACGGTGTGGTCCACCGAACGATCTCTTCGATGGCCTTCCCCATGAGGGATCGATCGGCGGTAAGGCGAGCAAGCTGTTCGGGCGATTTCACCAGCTCCCACAAGCCACCGGCGATGGCCTTGCGAGTAGTTTCCGATCCCGCGGTGAACAAGAGCGACCAGAACATCGCCACCTCGTCACTGTCCAGCCGAGAAGGGTCCTGGTCGGGGAGCTCGCCGTGGATGACTACCGAAAGGAGATCGTCACCCGGGTTGTCGATGCGCTCTTGGATAAGGCGCTGGCCGTACAAGAACATGTTGACGCCCGCTTCGCTGGGCTGGTCGGGCATTTCTTCCAAGGTGAAGGTCTCCGAGGTGATGTCCACCCACTCGCACAGCATGCGCCGATCCGCGTTGGGCACGCCCAACAGCATGCAAATGGCCTGAAGGGGAAGCTCCGCAGCCACATCGGTAACGAGGTCGCAAACACCCATCTCGCCGGGTGCAGGGGCCACACTGTCGAGGATCTGGTGGGATCTGGCCACAAGGTCGTCGCGAATCCGACCGATCATCTTGGGGGTGAAACCCTTGTTCACCAACTGTCGGATCCGCTGGTGGCGCGGATCGTCCATCATGTTGAGGAGCTTCCCGCTCATCTCCATGTCGTTGATGGTGGTGCCGCCGTAGGGGCGACCCCCTCCGGTGTGGCTGGAGTAGATCTTGGGGTTGCGAAACACCTCCATGACGAGTTCATGGGTGCTCACGCACCAAAAGCCCTCGCCATCGGGTGTGCGGTCGGTCGGCTCGTGCCACCATACCGGCGCTTGTTCGCGCAGTTGGATGAACGCCTCATGGGGGAACCCCTGGACGAAGGTCTGGTAGCTGCTGAGGTCGGGAATGTCGAGCGCGGTCATCACTTCTCCTGGGGCGGGATCGGAACGGTGAAGCCGGCTTCGTGCTCAAGCGCTTCCAGCACCCCGATGAAAAACTTGTCCCCGAGCCCCAACTGCACCGCCTGAGCCAGAACCTCGTGAGCAGCCCTCGTCAACGGCAGAGGCGTATCGATCTGCTCCGATGACTCCAGCGCCAAACGCAGATCCTTCTCTGCGAGGGCCAGATCGTAGGTTGAGTCATCCCATTGCCGGTTCACGATCATTTCAGAGAGCAGCATGTAGAAACCCGCAGAGCTCGACCGAAGCACTTCCAAGAACCTGGGCATGTCGAGACCGGCCTTGGCGGCCATGAGGTACCCCTCTCCAAACACTTGGGTGCCGACAAGGAAGACCTGATTGTTGATCAGCTTTATCAGCGTGCCGGTGCCTGACGGCCCGAGCCATTGGGTTTCCTCTTTTCCGAAGCACAGCAGCACGTCTCTTACTCGATTGAAAGCCGCCTCACTGCCAGAGGGCATAAGGGTGAGGGCTCCCGCCTCAGCCCCCACGCTGCCTCCCGACACCGGACAGTCGATGAAGTCGACCCCG
>VYDF01000039.1:5450-13413 GCA_009843565.1 Acidimicrobiia bacterium
CCCGGCGGCTGCACAGGCTTCAAACAGCTCCTCGGTGACGCCGGCGCTATTTGTCGAAAGGTCGACGACCACTGACGCCGGCGAATCAGCCAACAGAATCCCGTCCTTGGCGGTCACCACAGCCCGCGAAGCCTCGGGCGAGGGCAACGACAGCAGGACTGCTTCGCTTGATGCCGAGACCCCTGCCGCGTTGGCTGCCTCGTTCGCCCCGGCCTCGACCAAACGCGCCCGAGCATCTTTGTCCAGGTCGGTGACGGTGAGTTCGTGTCCCGCGGCCAGGATGTGGCGGGCACAATGACTCCCGATATTCCCGAGCCCGACGAAACCGACTTTCATAAGCAGATCTCCCAAGGCCAGCGTATCGATAACCGATTGCTAGCGGAACAGCTTGCTGATTGAGTCGTCAAGGCCGCCAGGACGACTGGAGAGCAACCACGCGGCGCGCTGGGATTGAGCAGCTTCCTTCACCTCGCCAGCGGTTGGATCTTCGACGCCCAACCCGTATCTTGCGCCGAGCCGCCGCAGGCCGAGTTGGGCCAAGCGACAGGCTGATGCCATCTCAGCTGCCACGATCGCGCCCCGTGGACCTCCGATCGACTGGGAGAACCGCTCTCTAGCCTCCGCAAGTACCTCCAACCCCCGTGCCACTGCCGCGGCATCTGGCTCACCGATGCCCGGCATGCCCGTTGTGAACAGCGAACTGAAGAGGGGACTGGAATTGAGCGCTACCATCCCCAAGCTCTCGCCAATGCGGCCAAGGCGGTCGAGGAGCGCTCCAACCCCTGGATCGCAGCTCAGCAGCTCATCGATACGCTCCGCTACCTCGGCATCGTCGTCGATGGGTTCGCCCCTGGCTGCTGCGCCGCCCCGCACCATTGACGGCAGCGACACTGGCAGAGGCTGAAAGTGTCCGTTATCGCCCCAGTCGGTCAGCAGGAAACCTGGTGAACCCTTAGCGGCACCTACCGCGGCGGCGTCGGCGATGTTTGCGGCCGCATTGAGGTTGCGACCGATGAACGTGTTCCAGCTGCCGGTTCCCGGGGCCACCCAGAACGGCCTCCCGGCCTCAATGAACAGGCGGGCATGAGACTCGAAGCCCAGTTGTGGATCTTCGGGCAGATTGAGGCGAGTGATGAGATCGGGGGGAAGAAAGGCCTCCCAACCGCCATCCGAAGGGGCCTCATAATTCCAGACAACCGGAATCGCTCCGTCGGGAATCCTGGCCAGCATGGAGCGATCCCGACGGAATTGGTCGGCCCAGAACATAACTTGGTAGTCGTCATCAACCAGTGGACCTATGAGTCGCTCCAAGTGCTCGACGTACACGGTTTCCCGACCCCGATCGGCAACATCCGCGGCCGATACACCTTCCCCCAACTCGAAGGGCTCGTCACCTCCAATGTGGATGCGGCGGGAACGAATTGCACTGCCCAGCTCCCGGGCCAATGCAACGCCGAATTCAGCATTTTGCGCAGTTGGGGCAAGGCATCCCGGTGGCATGGTGCCCGACCCGAAGAGAGAGGGCGCGCCATCTGGGCACTCAGCGAGACCTCGATAGCGCTCGTGGGCCAGCCACCTCTCCATATGGCCGAAGCAGTTCATGTTGCCGACAAGGTCGATGCTGCTGACTTGGCACACGCGATCCAGCCATCGCAATTCTTCCGCGGTGAAAGGCGAGGCACCTTCCCACACTTCCTGATGTCCGGAGTAGGCAAATGTGTGTTCGACGTAGAGTTGGAGCTCGTTGAATCCAAGCTCTGCCAAGACCCATACCAGCCACTCCAATGTCTCCTGGGTGGGCACCCGGTCTCTCGAGACATCCAGCATGTAAGCCCGCCGTTCGAACATCTCTACTCCAATATTGACCCTTCTAACGGTTGATTGCCTGCCGGTATGCTTGCTCCGATGGGAGAGTCCAGCAAGCTCCGAAGGTACCGCGCTGATCACGAAGATCTGAACACCAGTAGCCGATCAGCGATCATCGAGGCGGGGCGGGTGCTGTTTCTCAGCCAGGGGATCGCCTCCACCACCATGGGCGACATCGCGGAGCAAGCCGGCGTCAGCAGGGTCACCGTGTACCGCCACTTTCCCGAGTGCGGCGCCATCGCCCTTGAGGTGTACAAATTGATGCTCGACTCGATCCTTGAGGCCACGCGAGCACGAGTTCCTTCGGGGGCCACCGGACTGGAAGCCGCCCGCGGCTGCTTGAATGCTCTGTTCGCGGCGTACTCAGAACAGGAAGCCGCGTTTCGCTTCTGCGCAGTGTTCAGTTCCTACTACGCGATCGAAGAGCGATCGGATGAACTGGTGGAGTGGTACGGCGCTCGAGAGTTTCGGGGATTGGCCGACGCTTGCGGCCAATTCTTCGGCTCCCAACTCGACCAAGAGACGGCTGGCCGTTTGATGGCGCTCACCGATGCTGCTGCCAGCGGTCTGTGCAGCCTGGCGCTGGCTGGCTCCCCTCTGAACCAAGCCAATGTCGAACCCCGACTCCGCAATCTCCAAGAGATGATTCTGGGACGCTTCGACGATCTCTAATCGTCAGGGCCCTCAATGCGGTAGAGGGCGGCGGCGTTCTCCCACAGCAGTTTGCGGCGGACTTCCGGCGGGTGGCCGGCGAGCGAGGCTTCTATCCGCTCCCGGACATTGCCGTAGAGACAGGTCGGGTGGGGGAAGTCGGTTTCAAACAGCACATTGTCGACGCCGATCTTGTCAAGCAGCCGCTGGGGCGCGGTCTCCTCGAACCAATAACAGGCGTAGACCTGGCGGCGGAAGTACTCACTGGGCAGCATCTCGAAGTTGGAGGCCTTTTCGAGGCCGCCGCATTCATTGAATGAGTGGTCAACAGCTTCGAGCACAAAGGGGATGAATCCGATGCCGCTCTCCACCGACACGAACTTCAAATCGGGGAACCGAGGCAGCACACCGGACCCCAGCAGGTCGGTGAGCTGGATGCCGTTCTTGAGAAACATCTCCAGCGACGCGTAGGCGTAGGTGGAAGGCTTGCCGTGGGCTGCCATCCGCTCAGGAGTAAACCCAGTGGTGGTGTCGCCACTGCCGATGTGGAGACTGATGGGCAACCCGGCCTCTTGGGCCACCGACCACAAGGGATCCCAATGCGGGTCGCCGAGCAAAGGAAGCCCGAATCGCTGGGGTTCCCCGGTGAATAGCACGGCGCGGTGTCCGAGCTCGGCGCACCGGGTGACTTCTGCCACGGTGTCATCGATATCCCAGAAGGGCGTCGAGGCAACGGCCACGAATCTCCGGGGGTCGGGCGAGACCCAGTCCAGCTGGAAGTTGTTGTAGGCCTGGACGCAGGCCAGCATCAGCTCGCGGTCTTTGAGCTTGAGGAAATGCTGCGCACCGAATCCACCGACGTTCGGGTAGAGAACCTGGGCCCAGATCCCCTGCTCATCCATGAGCTTCAAGCGCTCGTTGGCGTCATAGGCCGCAGGGTGGATCTCCTCGAACACCGAAGGACCGGCGGGAAAGGGCTCGGGCCATCCGGCCACCGCGGTCATGCCCACCGAGGAGAACACCTCGCCGTTCACGAACCAGTGGTCTTTTCCCTCCTCGGTGCGCTCAACCCTGGGCACACGGTCTTTGAACTGGGCCGGTACTCGGGAGACAAACGTGTCGGCGGGCTCGGTGATATGAGTATCCACGTCGATGACGAGCTCAGTGCTGGGCATGCCCTAAGTCTGCCCCACTCCTCTATCGATGTCAGATGGACTGAAGCCCCGACCGTTTGAAATGGACCGCCGGAGCAGTGTTCTCGGCACCGGCGGGCTCTCTAACTTTCATTTAGCCAAACTGGGGAATAATGGGCACATACGAGTACTGCTGATTGAAGACGAGGTGAAGCTCGCTGAAACCATCCGCGATGGCCTCAGCGAACACGGGGTGTCGACGGACGTTGAGCACGATGGCCGTGAGGCGCTGTGGCGGGCTCGGGAGGGCAGCTACGACGTCATCGTGCTGGACATCATGCTGCCCGGCCTCAACGGCTATCAAGTGTGCCGCACGCTGCGCGAAGACGGCATCTGGACTCCGATCTTGATGCTCACGGCCAAAGACGGAGAGTGGGACGAAGCCGAAGCGCTCGACACCGGTGCCGACGACTTTTTGTCCAAGCCCTTCTCGTTCGTTGTCCTGCTCGCCCGGCTGCGAGCCTTGGCGCGCCGTCCCCCCAAGGAGCGGCCAGCCGTGCTTCAGATAGGAGATCTGATGTTTGATGTGGCTTCAGCGTCGGTGTGTCGGGGTGACACGGCCATCGACCTGACCCGCACCGAGATGCAGGTTCTCGAAGCTCTGATGCGAGGAGGGGCCCATCCGGTGTCCAAACAGCAGATTTATGAGCGTGTCTGGGGATTCGATTCCGACGTCGACCCCAAAAGCGTGGAGGTATACATCCGCTACCTGCGTCGCAAGATCGACGAGCCGTTCGACGTGGCCACGATCAAGAACCAGCGGGGTGTCGGATACCGCATCGTCGCGGAAGAAGAATGAGACTCCACCGGTTGCGGTCTGTCCGATTGAGCACCACGCTGGCCGCCACCCTCTTGACCGCTCTGGTCTTGGGGCTGGCCTCGGTCTTGATCGTTCGACTCGTGGAGCAAGATCTCGAGAGCAATGCAAAGAGTGCGCTCACCAGTGCCTTGGAATCGGCCTCCCACTCCGCCAGTGGTGAGAAATCAGAGAGTGGCGAGGCCGAAGGAGAAAGCCACGGGAGCACTGAAGCCAACGGGGGATCAGCAGGCGATGCCCGCCAACAAGCCCTGACCGATGCTTCCATAGATGAGGTCCAGGGAGGCGTTGACGCGGCATCGAGGGCGCTGCTGATCATCATCCCCGCCGTCGTGGTGGCACTTGGAATCGCCATTTGGGTGACAGTTGGACGAGCCCTCAAGCCGGTGCGAAACATTTCCGCCCAGGTCGCCGAAATTTCGGGATCGACACTCGATGAGCGGATACCTGTACCGCCCAGCCAAGACGAGATCGCCGAGCTCGCCGCCCTCATGAATGAGATGCTCGACCGCCTTCAGTCTTCGTCAGAGCGGCAGCGCGCCTTCGTCGCCGATGCCAGCCATGAACTTCGCTCGCCTCTCTCGACAATCGTCGCCGCCGCCGAGATCGCATCGGTCAGCCCCGACCCGGTCAAGCTCCAGAAGTTGGCCGGAACGCTGTCAAGTGAGGCCCAGCGCATGCAGCAGCTTGTAACCGACCTTTTGGACCTGGCCCGCTTGGATGAGGACCGAAGTGAGCCCGCGACAACGTCGGTTGACGTCGCCTCTATCTGTCGCGAGGTGGTGGGCAGCTTTGAAGACGCCGCTCCAGCAGTCTCGCTCGTCGCCGATGGCCCCGTACGGGCGGCTGGGGTGCCGTCACAGATTGAGCGCGTGGTGTTCAATTTGGTGGACAATGCTGCCATTCACGCCAGATCACGGGTGGTGGTCACCGCTGACAATCACAATGGCGAATCCACCATCACGGTCGAGGACGACGGGCCCGGCATCAGCCCTACTGATCGTGGGCGCATATTTGGGCGTTTTGTGCGGCTGGACAGCAGTCGGGAGAGGAATACCGGGGGCACTGGAATAGGGCTTGCCCTGGTCAAGGCGATTGTCGATCATCACCGCGGCACCATCCAGGTCGGCGACTCTGAGCTGTTGGGTGGGGCTTGCTTCAAGGTCACCCTTCCAACCGCTCCATAGTGGACCTTCATTCATTTGGTGATGCGCGCCATGCCCCCGTCGATCACCACGGTCTGGCCGTTCATGAAGCTCGATTCGTCGGAGCACAAGTACACCAGCAAGCCAACGAGGTCTTCTGGCTGGCCTGGTCGTCTGACGGTTTGGCGGGCCAGAAGCCTCTGCACCTGTTCTTCGGGCAGTTTCGCGGTCATCACGCCCGGGGCAATGCCGTTGACCCTGATGTTGTCGCCCGAGAACTCATCGGCGAGCACCTTTGTGACACCGTTGAGGGCCAGCTTCGAAACCGTGTAGGCGCCGGCATCGATCAACGCGCCGTTCGAAGACTGGTTGACGATGACGCCGCCCCCTCGATTGCGCATCGACTCAGCGCAGGCCTTGGCGCACATGATCGGTGCAACGGTGTTCACCGCCAGGATCTCCATCCATTCGTCGGCGGAGAGGATCAGCGCCTCACTCCATTTCCCCCGGGCCAGACCGGCGTTGTTGACCAGTATGTCGATGCCGCCGAATTCGTTGTCGGCAGCCTGCACCATCGCGTCGATGTCATCGTTTGAGGTCACATCGCAGCACACTCCAATAGCCCGAGCTCCGGTCGCAGCAATAGCCTCAGCAGTGCGTACTGCCGCCTCGCCGTCGATGTCAGAGACGACAACCGATGCACCTTCGCTCGCCAACCCCTGGGCGTAGACAACACCCAACCCTCCAACGCCGGCGCCTCCCGCGCCAGTAACTATTGCCACTTTGCCTTCAAGTCTCATACAACCACCTCTTGAACGACTGAAATCCTATGCTCGCGTTCGATCTATGACCCTTGGTTCTGCAATCTCACTGGCCGACTTAGAAGCTGATCCCGACCCGATCATGGCTCGACTGCGGGCGGATGAGCCGGTGACCTGGGTTCCAGCCATGGAAATGTGGCTGGTCACCCGGTGGGATGACGTGGTCTACATGGAGGAACATCCCGAACTGTTCAGCGCGGCAACTGAACCCTCGTTTCTGGCTCGGGCGCTGGGTCAGAACATGCTTACGTGCGATCCTCCTGAGCACACCCGCCTCCAAGGCATCATGCAGCCGCCGTTTCAACCGGGCGGTCGTAGCGGCGCGTTTGCTGCTGATGAGCTCGGACCGATGGCCGACCGACTGCTCGATGCCGTCGACCCGGCCGGCTTTGAGTTGATGACTGACTACGCCCAACCGCTATCGGCAGGCTCACTGGCAACGGTGCTGGGACTAGATGCCCACGGCTTTGACCGAATGTGGTCGTGGTGCGAGGGCCTGTGTGCAGATCTGGCCAACTTCGAAAACGATCCCGACTTGACTGCCATCGGCGAACAAACCAAGGCCGACCTGGGCGCGGCCATTGCCGAGCGGATCGAATCGGCTGGCGACGACGACTCGGCGATCTCCTGGTTCGTACAGGAGGGGGCAACTCCTGAGGAGATCGTCAACAACGTCCGGTTGATGATCTCCGGTGGCATCAACGAACCCCGAGACGGTATTGGGATGGTGACCTGGGTCGTTCTGACCCGTCCCGAAATAAGGGCCCAAATCGATGCCAATCCGGCCAAGCTGCGCCGGCTTATCGAGGAGGTTTTCCGGGTGTACAGCCCAGTCGGAACGATTACCCGCCAGGCCACCCGGGACCTCGACCTCGGAGGCTCAAGGATCAAGGCGGGGGATCTGGTGAGCGGGGTGCTGCGGTCAATCAACCTCGACGAGTCGCATTGGAGCAACCCAACGGAAATCGACCTCGACCGCCGAGAGGGTACTCACGCCGCGTTCGCCCTCGGCACCCATCGCTGTCTGGGAGAGTGGCTCGGCCGCCAGGAAGTACGGGTGGGAGTTGAACGGCTGTTCGCCCGCTTTCCTGGCCTGGCCCTAGAACCCAACCAGCAAATCGAGATCCATGGCTTCGAGTTCCGCGGTCCCCGCTCTGTTCGGGTCAGGGGCTAGGGAGCAAAGCTGAGGGGGATTCGTATGGTGGCCTCGGGGTCTTGGAGTCCGGAGTCGTTGACCGCGATTACACAGTCGTCGACGGTGGCATCGCAGATACCGCTGCCAACCGCCCCGACGATGATCGTCAGCTCCAGCGAACCCTCGCCACTGGGATTGGGATGCAGGATTCTGGCGTTGGTGAAGTCGCAGACCCCTGAGCCTTCCGTCCCTCCCTGTGAGCACTGGAGGATATTCACGCTCTGTTCGGGGAGGAACCCGCTCCAAGTGACCACCACGGTCTGTCCGTCGACCAA
>VYDF01000152.1 GCA_009843565.1 Acidimicrobiia bacterium
GGCTGATGCTGGCCGCCGTTTCCAGGAGCCGGGGCAGGAAATCTTCGGTGAGCTCTTGCAGGTTGGTGCGACCGGCATGGGTGGACACGTTGACGGCCGCGATGGCCGTGCCGCTGGCATCTCGCAAGGGGGCGGCCAACGAACGGACCCCAACCTCCAGTTCCTGGTCGACGAGGGCCCAGCCCTGGTGACGTACCGCGTGCAACCGCTCGAGAAGGGCTTCTCCGGTGGCCACTGTGAACTCGGTTGTCCGCGATCGATCGCTTCGGTTGAACCGGTCCAGCACCTCGCTGTCATCCTGTTCTGCCAGCAGCACTCGTCCCATCGAGGTCTGGTAGGCGGGGAATCTCGACCCCAAGCCGATGGACACGGTCATGATCCGTTTGGTGGGCACACGCAGGACATACACGATGTCGGTGTCGTCGAGCACGGAAACCGATGTCGATTCTCCCAGGGCCTCGCTGTACGACTCCAGGAAGGGCTGGGCGATGTCGTTGAGGTTGAGCGAGGCGAGATATGAGTACCCGATGTCGAGAACTCGGGCGGTGAGCTCGAAATGGCGCCCGTCACTGCGCACATAGCCCAACTCTTCCAACGTGAGGAGGAGACGACGGGCAGTGGCTCGGGTAAGTCCGGTTTGTCGGGCTACCTCAGAGAGGGTCTGTCGGGGGGCTTCGGTGGAAAAAGACCGGATGACCGAAATACCCCGGGCCAGCGACTGGACGTAATCGCTCATGGTCGGAGTTGACTCGTTGTGTCGATTGCCCTAGTGTTCATATTACGAACAAATGTTCGCATAACGAACACGCTAGCACAGAGTTTGCGGTTAGGTTGTCGGACCAACAAGGCCTGATCGATTGAGCAAAGGGGGACTCGGATGACAGATCAGACAGGGCGGCAGTACAACACGGTGTTTGGCTCGCTGGACCATTACAACAAAGGCGGGGTCGAAGTCATCAGCGACAATCCCAAGTACTACGCCTTCTCCAACATGTTCGAGGTGGCATCGGCGGCCAGGCCGTACGAGAAGGTGGCGGTGGCCAAGAACCTTGAGTATGTGCTGGAGGTGATCCGAGCCGAGGGCACCAGCGAATGGCGGGCCACCCCCCACGACGAGTTTGCCTTGGTGATGGATGGGTCGGTGGAAATTGAATTATTTGACCCAGAGGAGCCATTGGTGGATCCCGATGCCTCAGGATCCATCGGGCTTGACGGCCAGCCGGATGGAAATCCCATGGGCCGGGTTCAGGCCGGGCAAGGCCATATGACGCTCCTGCCGGCCGGCAAGGCGTACCGATTCCACAGCGACGGTGTGGCCGTCGTGCTGCTGCAAACCATCGAAGGCCCCGACACGGTGTACCGCTGGGCCGATATCTGCCAGACCGTTTGAGAGGAGAACATCAATGACCATGACTGAAACGACTCCCAACGCCAGCGGCTACAAGGAATTTTCCGTAGGGGGCTTCACCTTCAGCCGCGACGAGTACTTCGTCACCATCACTTGGCCCACCGGCAGCCACCAGATGGACATCGGCCAATGGCTCCGCTGCGTTCAGCGGGATGTGGCCTGGGGCTTCTTCTACGGCATCATCAACTTCGACGAGGTAATCGGCACCATGAACCACTACGGCAATGTGGACATGTTTGCCGGACGGTTCAACGAGGCCTATCGCCGGGCCGAAGTGGACTACAACGAGAACTTCGACCACGACGAGCTGCTGGGCTGCTTCACAGCCATGCTCTCGGACTGGACCAACGAAGGGTACGACCCGTTTGCCGCCCCCATGGAAACGGGCAGCGCCTATGGGCCCAGCCGAGGCGACAACGACGAAGCGGTGACCCGCCAACGGGTGGTGGCCCAGCGTATGGTGAGCGTGCCCGGCGACGAACCCATCCGTTCTGACGACTCCGGGTTCCCCATCAACCGGGGCTTCGCCGATGTCTCCCAAGACGAGCCGGTGATCTCAGCCGAGCCTGGCTACGAGGACCAGGTGAGCTCGTTCAACTTTTTTGCCTATCTGTCCCTCTCCTACGTCAACTGTAACACTTCGGTCGTGTCGGCCTGCAAGGAGAGTCTGTATTGCCCGACCACCGAAGAGTTCATCTTGCCGGTGATTCACGGCAACGACCGGGTGGAGTGGTTCGTGCAGCTCAGCGACGAGATCCAGTGGGACGTGGAAGACCGCGACACCGGGGCAAAGCGGGCCCGCGTGATCATGAAGGCGGGCGACGTAGCGGCCATGCCCGCCGATATCCGCCACCAGGGCTACGCCCCCAAGCGCTCGATGCTGCTGGTGTGGGAGAACGGCTCCCCCCGAATCCCCGAGATGATTGCCAACGGGGAGGCCCCGGTCCATCCGGTGGCCTTCTAAGTCTGGGTCCGAGCGGCTCTGAAGGCAGCAAGCGGCGATGGGCGAATTCCTGTCACTTCGAGAGGCGGTGGCCCGCTATGTGGAGGACGGCCAGACCGTCGCCTTGGAGGGTTTCACCCATTTGATCCCATTTGCTGCTGGCCATGAGATCATCCGCCAGGGGCGCCGGGACCTGACTGTGGTCCGGTTGACACCCGATCTGATCTACGACCAGCTGATAGGGGCCGGCTGTGTCCGCAAGCTGATTTTCGGTTGGGGGGGTAATCCCGGCGTCGGGTCGCTGCACCGGATGCGCGACGCGGTGGAGAACCAACACCCGTGCCCCATTGAAGTGGAAGAGCATTCGCACGCCGGGTTGGCCGAGCGGTGGCGGGCAGGGGCGGCCGGGCTGCCCTTCGGCGTGCTGCGGGGATATGTGGGCACCAGCCTGGCCGACCACACCAAGACCATCGCCTCGATTTCCTGCCCGTTCACCGGGGAAGAGCTCACCGCGGTGCCGGCCATCCACCCCGATGTGGGCATCATCCACGCCCAGCAGGCCGATCGTGACGGCAATGTCATGTACTGGGGCATAACCGGCGTGCAGAAGGAGTGCGTGCTGGCCAGCCGCCACAGCATCGTGACCGTGGAAGAAGTGGTGGACGAATTCGCCGTGCGCACCGGGGGAGTTGTGCTTCCGGCCTGGGCGGTGGATGCGGTGGCAGTGGTGCCCGGCGGACCCCATCCGTCGTATGCCCACGACTACAGCGATCGCGACAACGACTTCTATGCGTCGTGGGATCCCATTGCCCGCAATCGTGACGCCTTTGCCAATTGGCTGGCGGGCGTGACCGGTGAGGCGTCATGAGCAGCTGCCGCCAGAACGGCCAGTGGACATCTGACGAGATGATGGCGGTGGCCGCCGCCCGGGAGCTGGGCGACGGCGTGGTGTGCTTTGTCGGCATCGGGTTGCCCTCCACTGCGGCCAACTTGGCCCGGCGGATGCACGCCCCCAACGCGGTGCTCATCTATGAGTCCGGCTGCATTGGATCGCGGCCCGACCGGTTGCCAGCGTCCATCGGCGACGGTGTGTTGTCGGAGACCGCAGTGGCCAACGTCGGCGTGGTGGAGATATTCAGCTACTGGCTCCAGGCCGGGCGAATCGATGTCGGCTTTTTGGGTGCCGCCCAGATCGACCGATTCGCCAACATCAACACCACCGTTATCGGCGCCTATGACACTCCCTCGGTGCGGCTTCCCGGTGCGGGAGGCGCTCCGGAGATCGCGGCCAATTGCGGGGAAGTCATCATCACCCTGCCCCACAGTCGGAGGGCCTTTGTCGAGGAACTGGATTTCGTCACCTCGCTGGGGCACGGCACTGGCAGCGGACACCGCGAGCAGTTGGGCTTGCGGGGCCGGGGACCGTCGGCGGTGATCAGCGATCTGTGCGTGCTACGCCCTGACCCCGTCACCAAAGAGCTGACCTTGACCAGCGTTCACCCCGGAGTGTCGGTGGACGATGTGCGGTCGGCCACAGGATGGGAACTGGCAGTAGCTGAAGACCTGGGCACCACGCCGCCCCCGGCATCTGAAGAGCTTGCCGAGTTGCGAGAGCTGAAGGCAGCATCATGAACTTCACCTATGACGTGCTGGCCGGCAGGGTGGTGTTCGGGGTTGGTTCTCGTCGGTCGTTGGCCGACGAGGCAGCCGCACTGGGAAGCCGTCGGGTCTTGGTCGTGGCCGACGCAGCCGAAGACGCTATTGCCGCCGAGGTGACCGGGATCCTGGGCGAATTGGTTGTCGGACGGTTCTCCGATGTGGCCCAGCATGTGCCCATCGCCCAGGCGGAGGCGGCGATCTCTCAGGCCCGCCAAATTGAAGCCGACACCGTAGTGACCATCGGAGGCGGGTCGGCCACCGGGTTTGGCAAGATCATCGCCCGCTCGCTGCACGTCAATCTGGTCGCCGTGCCCACCACCTACGCCGGGTCGGAGATGACCGACATCTGGGGGCTAACCGAGGGCGACCACAAACAGACGGGCAAGGATGCCCGGGTGAAGCCAAACGTGGTGGTGTACGACCCCGAGCTGACCTTGACACTGCCTGGTTTCATTGCCGGGCCTTCGGGGATGAACGCCATGGCCCACGCGGTGGAAGCGCTCTACGGTCCGGGGGCCAACCCGGTGGTCTCAGCCATGGCTGTCGAGTCCATCGCCGCCCTCTACACCGGACTGCCGGTGGTGGTGGCCGAGCCCGAGAATCTGGACGGGCGCTCCCATGTGCTCTACGGCGCCTATCTGGCCGCGGTATCTCTGGCGGGCACCGGGACCGCTCTGCATCACAAGACCTGCCATGTGCTGGGGGGGATGTTCAACCTGAACCACGGTGACATGAATGCCGTGGTGTTGGGTCACGCTTTGGCCTATAACGCCCCGGCCATTCCTGAGTGCATGGACCGCATCGCCGGCGCAGTGGGGGTCGAGGCTCCCGGTGTGCCTGGTGCCATGTTCGACTTGGCCGCCGCCATCGGCGCGCCAACCAGTCTCGAGGCCATCGGCATGCCCGCTGATGGCCTTGAAGAAGCGGCCCGACGGGTCGTTATTGAAGCGGCGGCCAACGTGCGGCCTCCCGAAGAAGGCGGTATCCGGCAGATGCTGGACAACGCATACTTCGGACGGAGGCCGGTCGGTCCGCCATCAACAAAGGGAACCACTTCATGACAAATCAACAGAATCCGGGCACGTCCCGGCGGGAGTTCATCCGCAATGCCGCAGTAGTGGCGATCGGCGGCGGTCTCGTGGCCGCGGCCTGCGGAAACGACGACGATGCCGCACCGGCCACCGCAACTGCGGCACCAACCGCAGCTCCGGCTACCGCCGCACCAACGGCTGCTGCACCGGAAATCCCGCCGATCAAGATCGGCTACGTCACCCCCCGCACGGGCCCGCTGGCCCCCTTCGGGGAGGCGGACACCTTCGTGCTCGGGGCGATGGCCGCGGCTCTGGGCGGAAACGTGGAGATCGCCGACAAGGACGCCGAGTCCGATCCTGCCAAAGCTGGGGAAGTTACCGCGGCTCTTATTGGCGAGGGTGCCGACATCGTGTTGGCCGCAGGTACTCCGGACATCTCGGTGCCGGTTGCAGCAGCCTGCGACTTGGGCGAGGTGCCGTGCCTGACCAGCGTGGCCCCGTGGCAGGCCCACTATCTGGGCACCGGTGGAGGTCTCGGACCCGACTTTCCCGAGCCACCGGTGGCCTCGGAGTGGAACTACCACTTCTTCTGGGGTCTCGAAGACATCATCGGTAACTTCATCGAGCTGTGGAATCAGGCCGGAGTGGCCAAGGTCGTGGGCGGCATGTGGCCCAATGACCCTGACGGCAACGCCTGGAGCGATCCGGTGGTGGGCTTTCCGCCCGCATTGGAGGCCGCTGGATTCACAGTGGTGGACGTTGGTCGATTCGACCTGGCCACCCAGGACTACAGCGCCATCATCAGCCAATTCAAGGACGCCGGAGTGGAGATCGTGTCTGGCGTGGTGCCCCCGCCGGTGTTCGCCACCTTCCAGGCTCAGGCCTTGCAGCAGGGCTTCAACCCCCCGGTGATGACGATGGCCAAGGCGCTGCTATTCCCCTCCGCGGTGGAGACCTACCCCCAAGGCGAAGGGCTCAGCTCAGAGGTGTGGTGGACCAACCGCCATCCGTTCTCGTCCAGCCTCACCGGACAGAGCGCAGCCGAGTTGGCCGCGGCCTTCGAGTCGGCCACGGGGGCCCAATGGACCCAGCCGCTGGGCTTTGCCCACGCTTTGTTCGAAGTGGCGGTGGACGCCGCCAAACGGGCTGGTTCGGCCGACAAGCAGGCGCTGATCAACGCCATCGGGGCAACCAATCTGGACACCGTGGTTGGCAACATCAACTTCAGCGCTTTCCCAATTCCCAACTTCGCCAAGACGCCGCTGGTGTCGGGGCAGTGGGTTGCCGGATCGAAGTATCCGCTGGAGTTGGCCATCAACGTGAACTCCGGTCTGCCCGGCGTACCCAAGGATGCCGACATCGTTCCCATAAGCTGATCAAGGCGGACGCAGACTGACTGTCCCAGCAGTCGGCCTGCGGCCGGTAGGGGGTGAGCTGAGGTGTCAGCGCTGCTGGCCGTCGAAGGGCTGGTGAAGTCCTTCGGGGTGAGGGTGATCGACGACCTGTCGCTGTCGGTGGAACCCTGTGACGCCCTCGGCGTGGTCGGCCCCAACGGCGCGGGCAAGACCACCATGCTCAACCTGTTGGCCGGTGATTTGTCACCCGACGAGGGGCGAGTTCTGTTCCAAGGCGAGGACGTCACCCGGACTCCCGCCGAAGCCCGCTGTCGAATGGGTATCGCCCGCACCTCCCAGATCCCCCGGCCATTCGAGGGGATGACCGTGTTTGAGAACGTGCTGGTAGGAGCGGTATTCGGCGCTGGCGTACCCCGGAGGGAGGCCGACGCGGTGGACATCGTGGTGTCGTCGCTGGAGCGGGCCGGCATGCTGGCCGATGCCAACCGCACCGCCGGATCGCTGCCGCTTTTGGGACGCAAACGGCTGGAGCTGGCCCGGGCCCTTTCTACCGAGCCAACCATCCTGCTGCTCGATGAGATCGCCGGGGGCCTCACCGAGGGCGAGGTGGATGAGTTGGTGGGCACCATCCAGTCCATCCACACCGGGGGAGTCACCATCGTGTGGATCGAGCACATCGTTCACGCTTTGCTGCGGGTGGTGGACCGGATCATGGCCATGAGCTTCGGGGTCAAGATTGCCGAAGGCGATCCGGAGACGGTCATGGCCAGCCCCGAGGTGCAGGAGGTGTACATGGGGGTGGAGCCGGAGTGAGCCCGTTGTTGGAAGTGTCGGAGCTGTCGTCGGGCTACGGCGACTTTCAGGCGCTTTACGACCTTTCAATCACGGTGAACGAGGGCGAGACCCTGGCGGTGATCGGGGCCAATGGCGCGGGCAAGACCACCCTGTTGCGGGCCATCACCGGGCTCGTTCCGACGTGGTCGGGGACGGTTCGGTTTGACGGACAAAATCTGCTCCCGGTTCCGGCTCACAAGCGGGTGGCTGAGGGCATCACCATGGTGCCCGAGGGCCGGCTGTTGTTCCCCAGCCTGAACGTGCGGGAGAACTTGTTGGTGGGAGGCCACGGTCGGCGACCTGGACCTTGGACGGTAGAGCGAGTGGTGGAAGTATTCCCCCTGTTAGCGCCGCTTTTGGGCCGTGCCTCGTCGGTGCTGTCGGGCGGCGAGCAGCAGGCGGTGGCCATCGGGCGGGCGCTCATGGCCAACCCCCGGCTGATCTTGCTCGACGAAGTGTCGCTCGGACTGGCTCCGGTGGTGGTGCGCCAGCTCTATGCAGCACTGCCCGAGATCACCGCCCACGGCGCTACTGCCCTAGTGGTGGAACAAGACATCGGCCAAGCCATGGCCGTGGCCGACCAAGTGGTGTGCCTCCTAGAAGGGCGGGTGTCGCTGGAAGGTCCGTCGGCCGGTCTGGAGCGCGCTGACATCACCGCGGCCTACTTCGGAATGGGCCACCGTCTCGAAGCCGGTGAAGAAGGGGACCGGGGCTGATGGAGTGGGTCAACGCCATCGTCCAGGGCATCCTGCTGGGTGGGTTGTTCGCCCTGTTTGCCACCGGATTGTCATTGGCTTTCGGGGTGATGCGCTTCGGCAACTTGGCCCACGGAGACCTGGCCATTCTGGCCGCCTTCCTGGCGGTGTCGTTCGCGTCAACCCTTGATGTCAACCCCTTTGTGACCATGGCCTTGGTGGTGCCGATCATGGCGGCGGGCGGCTATGTACTCCAGCGGTTCGGATTCAACTGGTCGATTGGCGCCGATCCCCTTCCATCCATCTTGGTCACGTTTGGTTTGGCGGTGGTGATCCAAAACGCCTTGCTTGAGCAGTATTCGGCCGATTCCCAAGGCCTCGATGTCGGCTCATTCGAGACCCGCAGCATCGAATTCACCGATGACATCGCGGTGGGTTGGTTTCCAGTGCTGATTCTGGGGGTGGCAGTGGTGGTGCTGGTGGGGCTTCAGCTCTTCTTGTCGTTCACTCGGATGGGCCGGGCCTTCCGTGCCACCTCCGACAACCCCTCCACTGCCCGGCTGATGGGCATCAACGACCGCAACATCTACGCCGTGGTCATGGCCATCGCCTTCGCCACCGTGGCCGTGGCCGGTCTCTTCTTGGGCATTCGCCAGACCTTCGGCCCCACCGACGGGCCCGCCCAGCTCATCTTCGCCTTTGAGGCGGTGGTGATCGGCGGCTTGGGCTCTCTGTGGGGCACGCTGCTCGGGGGCATCATCCTGGGCGTGGCCCAGACGGTGGGCAACCAGGTTGACGTGGAGTACAACGTGCTCTCCGGGCCGCTATTCGGCCACCTGATCTTTCTGGTGGTGCTGGCCGTGCGGCCATCGGGCCTTTTGGGACGGAGCCAGCAATGAGCGGTTATCGCATCTCTCGGCGCACTCCGGAGTCCACCGTCGGCCTCATCGGCTTCGGCGCGCTGGTGGTGGTGTTGGCAACGCTGCCATGGTGGGATTCCGACGGCAGCCTCCAAACGCCGCTGGTGGCCATCTTGTATTACCTGGCCCTGGCCCAAATGTGGAACCTGCTGGCCGGGTTCGCGGGGCTGGTCTCCATCGGCCAGCAGATGTTTGTGGGCATCGGCGTGTACGGGCTGCTCCAGATGGCCGAGGTTGGGGGCGTGGACCCGTATGTGGCGATACCGCTGGCCGGATTGCTGGCCGCGGGGTTGTCGATTCCGGTGGCGGCGTTCGCCTTCCGGCTGCGGGGTGGTTACTTCGCCATCGGCACCTGGGTAGTGGCCGAGGTGATGCGGCTGCTGACCACCGAGAGCAACGACTTCCGGGGTGGCGATGTGAGGGCGCTCACTCGGGAGTCTCTGGGCGGATACTCGCTGGAGACCCGCACTAATTCGGTGTACTGGCTGGCCCTGGCACTGGCGGTAGGGGGCACGGCCATCGTGGTGCTGGTGCTGCGCAGCCGGCTGGGGCTGGCCCTGCGGGCCGCTCGCGACAACGAGGGTGGGGCCCGAAGCCTGGGGGTGAGCATCGGCCGGGCCCAGTTGATCACCTGGGTGGTGGTGGCGTTTTGGACCGGATGCACCGGGGCGGTGATTCTGCTCCACACCACTTCCACCACCGCGGGGTCAGCGTTCAGCGTCACCCGGTGGACCGCGCTGGTGATCTTCATGGTGGTGATCGGCGGGGTCGGTTCCACCACCGGGCCGATCATCGGCGTGCTGGTGTACTGGATTATTGACGAGCAACTTGGTGACGCCGATGCCTGGCGGTTCATCATCCTGGGGGGCATTGCCGCGGTGATGGCCACGGTGGCTCCCAAAGGCGTCTACGGCTTGCTTCAGCAGTGGCGGCCATTGCAGTTCTTCCCGGTGCGCCGACGTTTGGCGGGCGGGCCGAGCACAAACACACCGCCTCAAGCGGCAGAGCCCGAAGTCGTCGTGGAGGAGGGTCAGTGACCGGCGATGTGTTCGTTGTTGACGCGGTGAGGACGCCGGTGGGGCGCATCGGAGGGGCGCTGGCCGGGGTTCGGCCCGATGACCTGGCTGGTGGAGTGATCGCCGCCTTGGTGGAGCGGTGTCCCGAGTTGGATCCGGCCCGGATCGACGACGTGTACTTCGGCAACAGCAATGGGGCAGGAGAGGAGAATCGAAACGTGGCCCGGATGGCCAGTTTGCTGGCCGGACTGCCCACCTCGGTGCCCGGTGTCACCCAGAATCGGCTATGCGGCTCGGGTTTGGAGGCGGTGATCGGGGCCAGCCGGGAGGTGGCGGTGGGCGACGCCGATGTGGTGATCGCTGGCGGAGTGGAGTCGATGAGCCGGGCGCCCTGGGTGGTGGCCAAGCCGGAACGGCCATACGAGCGGGGGCATCAGCAGATGCACTCCACCACGCTGGGATGGCGGCTGGTCAACCCTCGTCACCCTGACCAATGGACGGTGGCACTGGGAGAAGGGGCCGAGATCTTGGCCGACGCCTACGAGATCTCCCGGCCGGTCCAAGACGCCTACGCCCTTCGCAGTCATCAGAAGGCTGCTGCCGCGTGGCGGGCGGGCCGGTTTGACGACGAGGTGGTGCCGCCGTGGGGCGCGGAGCTGGCTGACGACGAGTGCATCCGCCCGGACACCACTGCTGACGCACTGGCCCGGCTGCGTCCCGCATTTCGATCCGATGGGACAGTCACCGCAGGGAATGCCTCGCCGATGAACGACGGCGCTGCCGCCCTTCTGCTGGCCTCGGAGGCTGGGTTGGATTTGATCGGGCGACCCCCGTTGGCTCGGGTGGCCAGCCGGGCGGTGACTGGTGTGGACCCTCACATGTACGGCATCGGCCCGGTGCAGGCAGTCCAAACCGCCCTGAAGCGGGCGGGGATCGATTGGTCAGACCTGTCGGTGTTCGAATTGAACGAGGCGTTTGCCGCCCAGACGCTGGCCTGCCTCAAGGAGTGGCCCGAGCTGGATCAGGGCATCGTCAACCCCAACGGCGGGGCGATTGCCATCGGGCATCCTGTCGGCGCATCGGGAGCCCGAATTGCGGTCACGCTGACCCACCAGCTCAAGCGGACTGGCGGCTGGGGCGTGGCCACCTTGTGTATCGGCGTTGGCCAGGGCATTGCCGTGGTGTTGGAGTCGGCTTAACCGATCCTGGTGGTGCCACTGGAGGTCAATGCTCAGCTCTTGAGGTTGTCGAACAGCTCGGCGACCAGGGGTTGGGGGGCGCCGTGGAGGGAGAGGTGGACGCGATCGGCCAGGCCGCCGAAGCGATTGTGAATCTCCGCGGCGGCCTCGGCGGGGGTGCCTTGGATGCTGAGGGTGTGGACCATCTCGTCGTCCCACACGTCGCCGATGTCGCCCCAGCGGCCCTGCTTGGTGAGGCGGTTGAGCTCGTCTTGCAGTTCGCCCCAGCCGTGGGCGTCGAGCACCACCCGATATGCCGGGGTGGAGCCGTAGAAGCCAAGGTTGGAACGGCAGAGCTGCTCTACCCGCCAAGCCTCTGCCTCGTCGGCATCATCTTCGTACAGCCCGACGATCACCCCTACACCGAAGAGGAAGTCGTCCCGGCTGCGCCCAGCGGCGGCCAAGCCCGCCTGTACTGCGGTGAGTGTCTTGGTCCGCAGGAACTTCTCGGAGCAGAACGGGTGGATCAAGATGCCGTCGGCGGTCTCGGCCACCATTTTGGTCATCTTGGGACCCAGCGCCCCGGCCCAGATGGGCGGCGTGCCCCACTCCAGCGGCTCGGGCTCGAAGATCGGGGTGGAGAGGGTGAAGGTGTAGTAGTCGCCCTTGAAGTCGAGGGGGTCGCCATCCTGCCACCGGGCGAAGATGGCCTTGGTGGCGGCCATCAGCTCTCTCATCTGGGCCACCGGGCGGTCCCACAGCGAGCTGTAGCGCTTGGTGATGTGAGGCTTGATCTGCGACCCCAGGCCCAGGGCGAACTTCCCATCCGACAGCCGGTGCAGGTCGAATGACTGGTAGGCCAGGTGCATCGGGCTGCGGGGCAATGCGATGGCCACGTTGGTGTAGAGGTCGAGGCCGGTGTCCTGGGCCGCACTCAGCAGCGGGAAGAACACGTCGCGCTGGCCCTCGAAAGTAAAGACCCCGTCGACCCCCATGGCCTCATAGGCCTGGGCTTGGTCTCGAGTCCCAGCCAGATCAGCAGACAGCGGCATGTCGAATTTCATGGGTTCACCCTCACTTGGCTGCTGGCAATGTCGAATTTCACAGTCAGGAGCCTTTCAAGCGGGGGAACATCGGGAAGGGGACCTCTTCAGCGTCCTCCTGCTCGGGAAGGCCGCCGGCGAAGACAGGCCACACCGTCTCGGCGGTGTGGGGGTGGGGGATCGACCAGTCGAACTCGTCGTCGATGCCCAGCATGTTGGTGAACGGCCACATCAGTCCCCGGAAGTAGACATGGGTGCCGTTGTGGACCTTCTCCTCGAAGGTCCAGGTGTTCATCAATCGGTAGGCGTCGGCTTGGGCCTTCTTTATCGCGGCCAGGATGTCGGGCATCTCCTCCCGGTCCACTGGCACCAGTTCCCCGCCGGGCCGGGGCTCGAACACCGACATGGCCTCCAGCCAGGCCAGGTTGTCGGCTGGTACTGAGAACGTGGTGGACAGATCGTTCACCCGGTTGTGGATGCCGGGGCGGAAGACCAAGCCCACCACCAGGTTCTGGTAGGGGACATCGGCGGCCACGTGGCTCCACGGGATCCAGCTCTGGGCCAGCGAGGAGAACTCCCGAACGATCATGTGGCGGCCGTTGGGCAGCGGGTAGGGGCCGGTGTCTCCCGTGCCCAGCCTGGTGTCGAGGTACAACAGGAAGAGGTACTGCTGGAGTCCGGCCACGAATCGGCGGGCCGTCCGGTTGTCGCCGTCGCCCTCCACCGGCCACGAGGCCTCATAGAGGGTGTCGATGACCTCGGGGTCACACGTCCGCAGCGTGTCGGCCGCGTCCCAGCACGAGCGGAACCCGTCGCCCCGCCATGGCTCCACCCAGCGGATCCAGTAGTCCATGAGGAAGCGCACCCGATCCTCAACGTCGTCCACCTGGGTGATGAGCCCCATGGCCGCCAGCTCCTCCAGCGCCCTCCAGCCGCCGAACGGGATGCACACAAGGGCGAAGGGGTGGGCGTTGGTGGTTTGCGTCCCCGGCCCCCGCATTCTGGCCCCCAACTCGGACGCCTCCATTACCTCGTCGCAGCGGGCCAAGATGTCGGGCCAGCGCAGCCAGGCCTCCATGCCCGAGTAGCCGGTGTACTCCCGCACGGGAATGAGCCCCGAGGTGAGGCCGGTGCGCCGCTTGGAGTTCTCCGACACAAGGA
>VYDF01000067.1 GCA_009843565.1 Acidimicrobiia bacterium
ATCGACACCACAGAACCCTCGGCCGGAGTGGCACCTAAGGTGTCGTCTCCTCGGTTGACCGCAATCTCCCATCGGCCCTCGCACACCAACACCACCTGGTTGCGCTGGTGACGGTGGATTCCCGTATCAGCACCGGGGCCAACGCGAAGCCATTCAACCGAGAACCCGTGGGGCGTGGCAATGGGGGCCCGGTGGTGACGGTCCTCGGTCAGGCCGTAGCCGATCACCGGCGCCAAAGCGGCACCATGCTCTGCAATCACGCTGGAAAGCAACGCCTTGTTTGACCACCGAAGTCCGTCCATCGCCACTGTTCGGGCCGCGAGCTCCTCATCGCTATAGGTGTCCACTGCGGTCAACAGCTCGGCATCCAGCGGCCGTACGACGTCGTTTGGGAGATCCCCGTTCGTGGAATCCAGCAGCGAATAGTCGGATCTCAGATACAGACCGGTCTTGGCCGCCGCCCGAAGCACGTCAGGTGCCCAAATGATTCCGCCCGTGTCGTCTCCGCCGAGCACGGTGAACAGCCAGCCATTATCAGCTCCAATGTTCTCGAATCCACGGAATACCCAGGTTGGGGCCGAGAAAACGGTTCCTGGTCCGATCTCCAATTGCTGCTCAGTGTGCTCGCCGATGTTTACCCGCCAGTGTCCGCGAGTGCAGATGAGCACCTCAGCGGTGAAATGGAGGTGCTGGTTGTTGATGACGCCATGGTCCATGCTCGCGGCGCCGATTTGGAATCCATGGGGCTCGGTGAGGTTGACCGTTTGGGCGTCGTTCTGCGACACGCCGGGGCCGATGAACGAGTAGCTGGCTTTGCCCGCTGACCGGGGAAGCCGCACATCCACGAAGGCCTCGGTGTCGGGAACAAAGTCAGCTGGTTGAATTACCCGACGGGCAAATTCTGCGGGGTCGATGACCAAGTCACCACTGGAAGAAGTGCTCATGCGCCCTTCCTCGTGGTCTTCCCGTATCGGATGGTCCCGGGAACGACGATCGAGACTGGTCTGTCGGCGGATGTATCTGCCGGCCCGAGCAGGACGTCCATTGCCTGGGCCACGAGCACGTCTGTGGCCTGAACGAGAGTGGTGAGGTCGTACCCGGCCCAACTTGCCTGCGGGAGGCCGTCGAATCCGGTGAGAAGCAAGTCACCGGGAACAAGAACCCCCGCATTCTCGAGGCCGTCGAGCACACCGAAGGCCACCTCGTCGCTGCCGACCATCACCGCTTCGGGCAAGTTGTCCCGTTGGGCCAGCTGGCCGGCGGCCTTGTAGCCGGCATCGTAGGTATAGGCACCGGCCTCGATGTAGGGACACGCGATGCCGTGCTCAGCTAGCTCCTGCACAGCGCCTCGATATCTGATCTGATCCGTCGACACCGACGACACCCCACCGATGTACGCCGCGGCTTTGACTCCGATGTCAACCAAATGCCGGGCCAACTCGGCCATGCCTTCTTCGTTGTCGACCGAGACCGATGGAACCAAGCCCTCAGCAGCAGGCTGGTTGAAGGCCACCGTAGGCAAAGCCGAAGACTGCATCCTGCCCAGGTGGGACTGACCGATGGTCGCCGAGGCCAGGATGACTCCGTCGAGGCGGTACTGCGCTACCGACGAGAGAGCGCCATCTACATCATCTGACTTCGCGAAGCTGAACAGCAGCAGCTGATACGACCGTTGGGCCAGCTGGCGCGAGAACTCGGCCAGAACGTTTTGCCAGTACTCGCCGTAGGCCGGAACGACGGCGCCCACGATGTTGGTCCGCTGCGACTTGAGACTCCGGGCTATGGCATTCGGTACGTAGCCCAGGCGATCAGCGGCAGATCGCACCTTTTCCCTGGTTGCGGGCGAAACTTTGTTGGGAGACGAGAACACCCGGGCCACGGTGGCCTGGGAAACGCCGCTCTCCGCAGCCACATCGACCGACGTCGCGCGACGATTGGCTTGATTCTGGCTCCGTCCCTCAGCAGAGGATGCCCCCTCCGGCTTGGCCCCCACAAACCGAGACCTTATGAATACGTAGTCATTATGTCAAACCGCCAGTTCTTGTACTGGGGGCTCATCCGGTGTGCAAGAGAATCTGCTTCCAGACCGCAGTCTCGTCGTAGAGCACGTACTCCCGTCGCAGCCCCCACGGACCGAACTCGGCATGGCTCAACCCCATGACATGAACCTGGGCTCCGGTCGGCGCCCCGAACGCCCCCCACCCATCGTGAGCACCGTCGAGCGACCAACGCAACGCAGCCCGCGGGGCCGCGCCATGGTCACTGCGCCCAATCCTGTGGTGGATGCGGAAGGTGGCGTCAGGAAAGGAGCTGCGGAGCCCAAGCCAGAATGCATCGGCATCACCCCAGCCGTGGCCCGACTCCCCACCGGGCAGTTCGAGGTGGACAGCTCGATCGAAAACTTCGGGCACCACGGCCAGGCGTCCCTGCATGATCTGCTCAAGTGCTTCGGCGTATTCGACTCCGGCCTCGTGGTCGTTGCCAGTTCCCCGGTAGATGGCAACAGCGTCAGCGGCGGGAGCAAAGGGGCGGTTTGCCCTTTCAAATCCTCCCTCTCCGTCGATTCGGTCGGCGGCAAACCGCATTGGATCGATGCCAAGCTGGCGGACGATCGCTCCTTGGTCCCGAACGAGCCACTCGTCGTACACCTGGTTCTCTCGGCAGGCGCAGTCGGCAATGATCCTGTATCGCAAGCGCGCGCCGCTGGCAGGCCCATAGACTCCGTCGCCGAGATGGGTTGCCGTAGAGAAGATGCGGTGCGATGACAAGAAGCCGCTGTCTTCGTCTCCGCTCCAGATGACGTCCTCGCCGAGAAGTTGGCGATCGGGAAACTCAGCGAGGGTGGCCAGTGTGGCGTTGACGACTTCATCGCTCCCGATGACCACTCCGTCTGGCGAACGGACAATTACCTTGGGCGCGTAATAGCGGTGGAGGGCGTCTACACCGCGCTCCTCCCAGATCTCTCTGGTGATTCCAAGGATGTAGTCGGGCAAATCGCTGAATTTCGGATCGAATCCCTTCACTGCTGCTCCGGCCTTGCTGGTATGCGTGGTGGGAGGTTATGAATACGTTTTCAAGCTGTCAATGCCGGAGGATCCCATGGCCATGATCGAATCCGTCGGCCACGCTCCCGCCTCCCTGGGAGAGTGCCCGGTGTGGAGCGGGTACGAGCAGGCGCTGTACTGGGCCGATATCGACGGTCGCGCCATCCACCGGTTGGAGCCATCCACGGGCACGACCACGTCGAGAGTCCTTCCCGGACGTCCCGGGTCATTCGTTCTCACCACCGATCCAAACCGTTTGCTCGTGGCCAGCGAGCATGAGCTGGTTGTCCTCAACTGGGCAACCGGCGAGACCTCCAGCTGGCGTCAGCTTGAGGAGGCGGGCACGGGCAATCGGCTCAACGACGGCCGTTGCGACCCTGCTGGCCGGTATGTGGTGGGCTCGATGTATGCGGACACCAGCGCCGGAAGGTGGACCGGAGCCCTTTACCGAGTCGGGCACGTTGGCGACGCGACGACCCTGCGTTCGAAAATCGGCGTCACCAACGGATTGGCATTCGACGC
Organism: Acidimicrobiia bacterium; assembly: GCA_009843565.1. Taxonomy (GTDB): domain Bacteria; phylum Actinomycetota; class Acidimicrobiia; order Acidimicrobiales; family Bin134; genus Poriferisocius. The sequence goes on from VYDF01000067.1 coordinate 3,567, forward strand.
CGAGCGCCAGCGCATGTATTTCGCCGACACTCCGACAGATTGCGTTCTGGTATTCGACTACGACATCGAGTCCGGGGAAGCAAGCAATGAGCGGATCTTCCTCGACTACTCAGAACTCCCAGGAAAACCCGATGGGGCCTGCGTCGACGCCGACGGCTGCTACTGGTCGGCGTCGGTCTACGGGTGGGCGGTTATCCGAGTCACACCCCAGGGCGTGGTTGACCGGCGCATTGAACTCCCCGTGCAGAAGCCGTCGATGCCGGCTTTCGGAGGCGCCGACTTGTCGACGCTCTTCGTCACCACAATCGGGGCCGGTGGCACCGTGCCCTCCGAACCTGGCCGTCAGGGATTCCAGCCCGGCGAACTGCTTGCCATCGACGCCGGCACTCAAGGTCGACCCGAAGCCCTCTTCCCCTTGAGTGATCGGTAGCCCTGCTGGGCCAATCAGCTCAGTCAGGCCACTCGATGTTGTAGTCGTCGAACCAGAACCGGGCCTCGCGAATGGCGTTGGGATCGGTTCGCAGGCCGAGGTCTTGGTTGAGTTTCTCAGGTGTGGGGCCGATCTGCTCCGCAATTCCGGTCAACCCATCGATGTCCAGGTCGTAGCAGCGCACCGCGTTGAGTCCGAGAAGCAGACGAGTCTCCTCCACCGGGATCTCCTGGAAGTCGGTCTCCAGACGCTCAATGGTGTTGGGCCAGCTTCCCTCGGGATGGGGATAGTCGGTGCCCCACATCAGCGCGTCAACACCATTCATGTAGCGGCGCCGCAGCTCCACCTTGCTCATGGTGGAGGCGCCGATGAACACATTGGTGCCGATGTACTCCGACGGCAAACGCTGGATGAGCCCCTTGGTGCGCGAGCTCATCTTCTTCACCTTCCAGTTGCGCCCGCCGAACATGGCGTCGGCCTTGAACAGCAGATCGCCCAGCCACCACGAGCCGCACTCCACCGGCGCGTAGCGCAGGTTGGGATGGCGGTCGAAGGCCCCGGAGAACAGGAGCTGCCACAGAGGGCGATGGGTCCAGAACGCCACCTCGAGCATGTACTGGGCCATGTTCTCGTTGTACGACGGCGTGTCGGCCTCACCGGAGTGGGTGTGCACCACCAGTCCGGCCTCAGCACAGGCGGCCCACACCGAGTCGTAGCCCTCGTGGCCGTACGAAGGGTGCTCATGCCACATGGTGGGGATCATGATGCCCCTGATGCCGGGCTTGCCGGCCAGCGCCTCGATCTCCTTCACCGCCTCGTCGATACCGTGGGTGATCGGCACCAGGGCGACTCCGGCCCGGCGGGGCGGATTGGTGGCGCAGAACTCCTCAAGCCAGCGGTTGTGGGCCCGGGCTCCAGCCCAAGCGCGCCGCGAGTCGGTGATCTGTCCAGCTGATAGACCAGCTCCGAACGGCGGGGCCTCCATTCCGGTAACCGCGTCGCCGTCGGCGAAGATGATCTCCCCGGCGACGCCGTCGGCATCCAGGGTCTTGTCGCGGATCTCCGGGTCGTAGGCGCCCTTCAGTCCGATCTCGTTCTCGCGCTCCCACTGCTCGACGTATTCGCCGTTGAGCTCCTCGACCATGGCCCGGTGCTGGTGGCGGGTGACCAGCCACTCGTCGAACTCGGGGTGAAGCGAAGTCTCCAGGTATTCCCGATAGTCCTCGACAAAGAGCCCGGCGTGGGTATCGGAAGAAACGATGATGTATGGGGCGTTGCTCTGGTCAACACCGGCGACAGGGCTGGGCATTGGTCGGCTCCCTCTCGAATTTTGCTGGGTACAACAGCTAGAGCGCTGAACACACTGTACTGTCACACCGGCAGTAGCTCGCCAGTGGCGCATCCAAGGAGGACAAATGACGCAGATTCTCGCTCAGTACTGCATCAACGTGGAGGACATGGACCGGGCCCTTGAGTTCTGGGTGGATGTGTGCGAGCTCGAACTCCAGCACCGACTCGAAATTCCCGGCGCGCTCGAGGCTGTGATCCAGTCGCCCCACGGCGGGTCGCGCCTCCAGCTGGCCCAGCACCTTGACAATGAGGGCCCCATCGACATGGGCACCGCCATGTGGAAGATCTACATCAACACTTCGGACTGCCACCGGCTCTACCAGCGTGCCATTGACGCCGGCTGTGAGTCGGTCATGGAGCCCACCCACCTCGACCGCTGGCCCGTGATCATGGCTTATGTGAAGGATTTCGACGGCTACCTAATCGAGTTCGTCGAGCACAAGGAGGGCACTCGCCCCGGGATTCCCGATCCCAAGAAGGTTTGACCATCAAACCCAATCCCGGATTTTCATCCTGACTGCCCTCGAGATAGTCGTCATCATCGGCTTCTCAGCCGCGGGGGCCGTGTCTCAGGGTTGCTTGGGGATCGGCTTGGCGCTGGTCGCCGGCCCAGCCCTGGTAGCCATCGACCCGGGCTTCGCTCCAGGACCGCTCATCGTCGTCGCCCAAATTGTGGGCGTGCGCAATGTTGTTGTCGAACGCAGCCACACCGACCGTCAAGCAGTCGGCCGATGCGCAATCGGGCTTCCATTTGGCTTGGCGGCGGGGCTGGTCGTGCTCTCCCTTGTGAGCGACGAGGTCATTGCCCTTTTAGTCGGAAGCCTTGCCGCCGCCGGTGCGCTGTCGCTGCTCTGTGGATTGCGGATTGTCCGCTCGCCCCGCATAGAGGTCGCCACCGGGGCGGCGGTTGGATTTTCCAGCATGACTGCCGCTTTGCCGGGCCCGCCATTTGTGGTCACCTTCAGCGACATGAAGCCGGCCGCGCTGCGAGGCACAGTTGGCTCGGTATTCTTCATGACGGCGGTTGCTGCCATGGTCGGGCTCCTCGCCACCGGAAAGTTCGGCGCCTACGAAGTGGAGCTAATTGCCTGGCTCATACCTGGCATCATCCTGGGGCTGTTCTTGGCGCGCTTCGTGCGCCCCTTTCTCGATCGCACCTGGTTCCGCCCCGCTGTGCTGATCGTCGCCCTTGCGGGTGGAATTGCCCTCATTCTTCGCCAGGTCCTGTAAGTGCGGCATTCGGCACCCACACCAGGGCAACAGTCTCCGCCTGTGGGAGTGCTAAGCAGAGAAAGCCATCAGGAGGAGACGCCATGACCGAGACCTACCGCGATCCCAACGCAGCCATCGACGACCGAGTTGCCGATCTCCTTGGGCGCATGACTCTGGAGGAGAAGGTGGCCCAGCTCGGGACGGTTTGGCTAACCGCCCTGGTACAGGACGAGGCCTTCGATCCTGACCATGCGGCGGAGCAACTGGCCGACGGGATCGGCCAAGTGACCCGCATTGGTGCGAGCACCGGCCTGCTGGCCAACGAATCAGCACAACTCGGCAATGACATCCAGCAAGTGCTGGTAGAGCGCACCCGACTGGGAATCCCTGCGGTGATCCATGAGGAGGGGGTCGGCGGATTCCTTCACCGCGGGGCCACCACCTTCCCCCAGGGGCTGGGCTTGGCCGCCACCTGGGATGTGGACCTGATGGCCGAAGTCGCCGAGGTGATACGCACCCAAATGACCGCAGTCGGAGCCCGTCACAATCTCTCCCCTGTTTTAGATGTCGCCCGGGACCCCCGGTGGGGCCGGGTGGAAGAGACCTATGGAGAGTCCCCCGAGCTGTGCGCCCGGATGGGCGTTGCCTATGTGAAAGGGCTCCAGACTGACGATTTGGCCAACGGTGTGGTGTGTACCGGCAAGCACTTCCTGGGCTACGGGTACTCCCTGGGCGGCCGCAACCAGGCGCCGGTTCATCTCGGCGATAGGGAGCTTCGCGAGGTCTACGCCGAGCCGTTCGCAGCCGCTATCCGCGAGGCCGGCTTGGCGTCGATAATGAACAGCTACTCGTCCATCGACGGAGTGCCCGTGGCGGCCAGCCGGGCGATGCTCACTGATCTCCTGCGGGGTGGGCTGGGCTTTGCCGGCACGGTGGTGGCCGATTACTTCGCGGTTATGCAGTTGCACTTCAACCACATGACCGCCGCAGATCCCACTGAGTCAGCCATCCAAGCGCTCAGTGCGGGACTCGATATCGAGCTGCCGGCACTCGACTGCTACAAGCACCTGCCCACGGCAGTTCGAGAAGGCCGAATCGACGAGTCAATCATCGATGAGTCCTGTGCCCGAGTGCTTGCTCAGAAGATCCAGCTCGGCTTGTTCGAGAACCCCTATGTCGATGCTGATGCCGCACTGGCGGTTTTCGACACTCCTGACCAGCGGGCGCTGGCCCGCCGAGCCGCGGCCGAAGGAGTGATCCTGCTGAAAAACGATGGGGTGCTGCCTCTCAACCCATCGATCTCAAAGTTGGCAGTCATCGGCCCCCACGCCGACGACCCTCGTCTCCTCCAGGGCGACTACCACTATCCCGCCCACCTGGAGATCATCTACCAGAATCGCAGTGCAGAGATGATCGAGGCCATGGAGGCCCTCGGGATGGAGCAAGGGGTCGATCAGTTGCCCGAAGCCGGCGGCACGTTCTCCCCGGGACCGCATTTCACCCCCCATGTGACGCCGCTGGCCGGGTTGCGGGCTGCGCTTCCCCACACCGAGATCGTCCATGCTGTGGGATGCGCCGACTCAGGCGACAACGCATCAGGTATTGATGAAGCGGTCGCGGCCGCGGTGTCGGCCGATGTAGCCATTGTGTGCGTGGGCGCCCGCTCAGGACTGGTTGCCGACGCGACCGTCGGGGAGGCACGCGACGCAACCGATCTCAACCTCCCTGGAGTGCAGTCGCAGCTGGTGTCTCGAATAGCGGCGACCGGTACTCCGACGGTGGTGGTGGTTATCAGCGGCCGGGTCCACACCCTCGAGGCCGAGTCTGTAGCTGCCAACGCCCTCATTTGGTCGATCCTCCCCGGCGAAGAGGGCGGTTCGGCCATCGCCCAAGTACTTGCCGGCGAGGTGAATCCGTCGGGCCGCCTCCCGGTCACGCTTCCCCTTCATGTCGGGCAGATCCCGCTTCACCACGACATGCGGCGGCGCGGCGATCGGTCGGAATTCTATGGCAGCTACGTCGACCGCGACACCGACGCGCTCTACTGGTTCGGCCACGGTCTGTCGTACACCACATTCGAATATGGCGAGCTTTCGGTGGTGGCCGGTTCTACAACGGAAGCCACCACCGTCTCTGTTCCTGTCGCCAACAACGGCCAACACGACGGCGACGAGGTCGTACAGCTCTACGTGACCGACGAGGTCGCTTCTGTGGCTCGGCCGATCCGCGAGCTCATTGGTTTCGCCCGGGTCCCCATCCCTGCCGGTGGAACCCGCACGGTCACATTTACCGTCCACCCCAGCCGACTGGCCTTCCACGGCCTCGACATGGCTTTGGCCACTGAGCCGGGGTCATTCACGTTCCGGATCGGCGGTTCGTCTTTCGACCCCAACATGCGGGAAGCATCGGTGGAGCTGACCGGACACCCCGCCTCCTACGAACGCTGGTCGATCATTGCCACCGCGGTTGATATCAGCTAGCCAGATCTGCGGCCTGGTTTCCATCACCCCCCTCTGAGAGGGCCGGCCTACACCCATGCACTAGCCCAACAACGGTCCGAACCGGTCGTGGTAGGCCCCAAAGCGCTGGGCCAACACCTCGTGGGTGATGCCGAACTGGGCACCGTCGTAGGTATGCCTGCCGTACTTGTCCTTGGGATTGTCGGCTCGCCAAGCCAGCATCCGATCGACAGTGGCCGGGGTCAATTCGTCGCCCAGCCAGTCGTAGAAGCGGCAAATCTGGTGGATCGGGTCTGCTTGGAACTCGGTGAAGCCGATATCGAAGAACTTGGCGTCGTTATCTGGGTTTTGGCGAAACGCCAACGTCCGATCCATGGCAATCGACCAGTGCTCAACGTTGATCTCACCCACATAAATCGGGTCGATATCCGGGTTCCCGCCTTCGAGCAGCGTGAAATAGAGGTCGCACACCGACGGCAGCACCCTTGACACATCCCGGTGCGTCTGCACAAACCTGGCCTCGGGAAACACTTTGGTGTAGGCGTCCAGAAACAGCGTGTGGGTTGGGCTCTTCAGCCGCCACACTTTCTCATCGGTCTTCCACTGGAGCATTTTCAGCACCCGCTTCTCGTACCGATAAGTCGGCTCCATGTCGCAGTGGGTAAACCAATCTGCGTAGGTGGGTATGTGGCCCATGGTCAGGAAGTACTGGGCCTTGAACTCCAGGGCCATGAGATCGTGATCTTCCATGGGGCCGGTGGGTGACTGAGGCAACATCGAGCGAAGCCGCTCGGCCATGTGTTGTCGCCCCAAGTCCACAATGCTGTGGGCACCGTTGATTCGGGCCTGGTCGGCTTCGGGATCGACGCCCGGCGGTGGACATGGATTCCCCTCCTCCCAGGTGCGCAGATTGCGGAAGGCGGGATCCTCCCCCAGCATGTGCGACAGCGCGGTTGAGCCGGTGCGAGGCAAACCAACTCCCAAGAATTCGATGGCCACCTCCTGTTCGTCGATTTCTGGGTGGCGCCGATACCAGTCCTCGATCTTCAATCGGTTTACGAGAGCTCGGACAACTGTGCCGTAAAACCCCAGCTCACCCATATCGTTGAACGTTGCCTCGCTCATCGCTGAACCGACCAGCACTTCCAGGCCCTCTCGCCAAGAGTCCCCGCCGAATTCCTCCAGTCCCGTCTTGTTCTTGGCCTCTGCAATCAGGCCGTCGATCCTGGAGGCGACCGACGGCGGAGTACCGCCCGCCTTGCTCATGTTTCGATGAGGTTGCCGGGCATCGACCGTTCAGTCATGCCGTTGGCCACCTCGCCGCTCCAGCGAAACCGGGTAATGGCCTGCTGGAGCACTGGGTAGCCCTCGGTCCCTGGCCCAACACCGCCCATCACCATGAACCCCGACATGACCGTTTCGGCTTCAATCGTTTCGGTTCCCTGCTCTGTCTCGACAACCACCGATACGTCGTCGCCGTGGTGGTTGAGCCGTTTGAGCCATGGGGCCTTGACCACCCAGGCCGGGATCAGCTCGCCATCACCCTCGAATACGAAGCCCTCGTTGTAAGTGGGAAGACCGTCCTCGCGGGGTGGATAGGTGATGTAACCGAATGCCCGACCACTGGGGAAAAGAGCCGACTGCCAAGCATGGCCCCAGAAGGTGGCGAGCCGGCGCACTCCCCGGCGTCGGATCCGCAGCGCACCGCCGTCGATGCTGTGCTCTTCATTGCCGATCTTCAACGTCCCTTGGGCCCGGGCCAATTGCTCAAACCTGGGGTTGCCCATTAGCGCCCCCTCATCCTGCTCTTCAAGCACCCGTTTGGCCTCGGCCAGTAGCCCGCCGTTCTCCCACGGGGGCACTGCGGAATACAGGTCTATTTCTGCCTGCACCGGTACCGATGGCTCACCCTGAGGACGGCCTCCGGCAATCTGCTCGTCACTTGTCCACCCGTTGACCATGCCGTCGAAGCGCATCCGCCAATGGCGAAACGGCTCGATCATCTCGAACGACAGGGGGCCGGCACCCAGCGTGGCGGGCTGACCCCGGGCATTCATCGGATCATGGATTTTGCCTGTGCCGAACCGGGTGAACACCCGGCCATCGCCGCTGGCGATGTTCACCTGCACCTCGTGGGTCTCCCACTGGTCGGCAACCGCCTCGATTCCGATCCGGGGAATGCCCACCTGGTCGCCTTGATCCCAGAGCCATATGTTGACCGACTCCCGCATTTCCGGGTCTTCGGGTTGCTCTGCGAACACATACTCCCGATCTTCGCTCAGGCCTCCGGTCAGATCAGTCGCCATGTCGGTGCTCCCCTCCGTTCGCCAGTCCCACGCTACCGACAAGCGGTTCGACGCTCTCGATCCCCTTCATCCTTTGGCAGCGAACGATTGGGCGTCGAGCAAAACAAAGGCCAGACGGGCCGGCTCGGTACCCCGGTTCTCCCAGTGATGCGCCGTCCCGCGCTGGACCACCGTGTCGTACTTGTGCAGGGTTACCTCCCCTTCATCCAGCAATAAGGTGACCTCGCCATCGAGCACCACCATGTAGTCGATAGTCCTGGTGGTGTGCATCCCGGGGCGGCGATCACTATGGGCAACGGCACCTTCTTTGGCAAGCCGCTCAGCAGTTTCTGCGGCTGCTCCCGGAGCGAGCTCTTGGACCGGGGGGAGTTCGACCAGCCAGAACAACGAACCCTGCGGAGGGGCCTCGAGGCGAGTCTCTCGCAGAGCCGCATCGGTGACCTCGCCAGAGTTATCCGCCGGGGAACCCTCTGTGGTCCAAACTTGCACCCGGCGCTTGTAATCGTGCTCATCGTTGAACACGATCACCGACCGGCCGTCGGCATCGTGTCCGGTGACCACCCGTCGGATCGTGGGTCCATTTTCCATTGTCTGCCTCTCTCTCGAACGATCAGATAGTGCTCCAGCCCCATTCAGAGCGGCATGACCCGCCCGCCACTGGCGTGGATAGTGGCTCCGAGCATGGCGTGGCTCGGCGCGGAGGCGGCGTAGGCGATGACGTCAGCCGCTTCGTCTACCCCTAAGAGCCGACCCCACGGCAGCAAGCCGCGATGCACGACATTGAGCATGTGCTGGTCCTGCTCCGGGGTCGGCCGGTTCTCGCTGCCCATCCCGCCGGTCGAAATCCCACCGAGGGCGACGACGTTGACCACAATCCCGTAAGGCGCCAACTCGGCCGCCGCCGACTTGGTCCAGGCGATCAAACCTCCCTTGGCCGCGTTGTAGAGGGATACGGGGCTCATGTCAGCCGGGGGCGGGTTGAAGGGCGCCGTCGAAGCCACACTCACCACCCGCCCGTAGCTAGCCGCCTTCATGGCCGGAATAACGGCCTGGGTGCACAGCATGGGACCGAGCAAGTTGACGCCGATGGTCCTGTTGAATTCCTCGACTTCGAAGTCCTCTGTGCTGCTGGCCCCGCCCACTGCGGCGTTGTTGACCAAGGCGTCGATGCGGCCGAACTCTCCGAGCACGGTATCGGCCATCTCGACGGTATCACCACGATTCGACACGTCGGCCCGCACCCAGATAGCCCGCTGCCCGGTCTCTTTTGTGATGGCATCAGCGCTCTGCTCCCCCCAGTCTTGGCGGACGTCTACCAGCGCAATGTCGTAGCCCCGTCGGGCGAGCGCCATTGCGGTGGCTCCACCCACTCCCCACGGCCGGGCACCGGTAACGATGGCAACTCGGCTGTCGCTTTGACTGGTCATGTTCTGCGCTCCTCTAGTGGATCGAATGTGACTAGTAGTTGGGTGCGGCCTCGCAGGATATAACTGTCCATGAAGGTGTCGTAGTGGTCGTCGGCGAGCGCCAGGTTGGGCAGGTCCAACATGGCGTTGGTGCCCACTCTGGCCTCAAGGCGGGCCAAACCCTGGCCGATGCAGTAGTGCTCGCCATATCCGAAGGCCACGTGGTCATTGGATTCTCGGTCGATGTTGAAGGCATCAGGCTTCGGGCACGCTTCGGGGTCGCGATTGGCAGCCGCGAACGCCAGCCAAGCGAACTCGCCTTCGGCCACAGGCCAATCCCCGAGCTGGGTGTCTCGGGTGGCGACCCGGAACAAACCGGTCACCGGCGCTTCGTGGCGAAGGGCCTCTTCCACGAATGCGGGCACCAGATCCCGATCAGCGGCCAGCCGGTCGCGCAGCTCGTGGTCGGTGGCCAGGCGGTGGCCGATGTTGGCCAAGAGCG
>VYDF01000188.1 GCA_009843565.1 Acidimicrobiia bacterium
GCTATTTCTTTTCCGACGTTGTGTGGGAGACGATGGCCGAGTCTGGATTCACCGGCCTGCCCGGTTACGTGGGAGCCCGCGGCGGCGTACTCGGGGACGTGACCTCCGACGTCGTGGTCTCGGCGTTTGCCCTGTTCAATCCGGCCATTGTCGAGATGGGCTGGAACCAGACCAAAGAGCAGGGGTCGCCGCCTGATGCCGCGGCAGCCTTCGCGGTTGGCTTGGGCCGATGGGCAGCCGACACATTCGCCCACCTCGACGGACTGGATGATTTTGCCGCCGCCACCCGCACCGTGTTCGACGCCGCGGTGCCGATGAGCCAGGCGCTGTACGCCGGATGGCGGGCCATGCCAGTACCCGATGATCCGGCGGCAGCCACCGCCCTGGCTCTTCAGGTTTTGCGAGAGCTGCGATTCGGGTTCCACGTGCATGCGCTGAGCGCAGTGGGAATGGCTCCGGTGGACGCCGTCGTTGCCCAGTCCGGACCCCAGCAGGCCCAGATGTTTGGCTGGAGTGAGCCGTTTTCCGACCCCGAGTCCCTCAAGGCCGTGCATCGTCAGGCCGAAGAAATCACCTCGGCCCGGATGAACGAGGTCTATGAGGCCATCGACGCCAGCCAGCGAGCCCATGTGGCGGCCACCGTCGGGGCCATCGCTGAGATCGCACTCGGGTAGCCGAGATCGAGCACCGCTAGACGTCCAGAACCGACAGCCGGCCCCGGGCGTCGAACTCGGCTCGGATCGCGTCGGCGTCCTCCGAAGCCAGCCGGCGATAGCCCTGCCCGTCGCGCACCCAGGTCTCGTCGCGTGATTCCCAGCGCTCGCGGCGCAGGGTGCGCTTGAGGATCTTGTTGGTCTCGGTCTGAGGCAGGGAGTCGGCCCAGCGCACATACCGGGGGGTCCACTTGGTGCCCAGGTCGTCTTGGGCGGCCAGGAATCCGGCGAATCCCTCGGGGTCGAAGGCTGCGTCGGGGCGGCGCACCACGGCGGCCATTACGTCGTCGCCTACCGACGGGCTGGGAACGGCGTACACCGCGGCCAAGTCGATGTCGGGGTGGCGCACCAAGATGCGCTCCACCGGGGCTGCGGCGAAGTTCTCCCCGTCCACCCGCAGCCAGTCGAAGTTCCGGCCGGCGAAGTACACGAACCCATGGGCGTCCCGGTAGGCCAGATCGCCCGACCAGTAGATGCCGCCGTGGGTGCGCTCCTCATCGGCCTCGGGATTGTTCCAATAGCCCTCGAAGGTGGGCGCCGACACCAAGGACACCAATTCGCCGATGGCCTCGTCGGGGTTGAGCAGCTTGCCGGTGTCGTCGAACTCGGCCAGCGGTGCCTCTTCTCCGGTATCGGGGTCGAGGATTTTCACGTTCTCGTCGGCCCGGCCCAATGCGTTGGGCGGTGTGTCGGGGGTGCGGCTCACCGATACGCCCCCCTCGGTGGAGCCGTAGGAGTCCTCCACCGGAACCCCGAACCGGCGGGAGAAACGCTCCAGGTCGTGCACCGCGCCTTCATTGCCGAAAACAATCCGCAAGCTGTTTTCAGCATCGTCGGGCTGTTCGGGGGTGGCCAGGATGTAGGTGAGGGGCTTGCCCACGTAGTTGAAGTAGGTGACCCCGAACCGACGTACGTCAGGCAGAAATCCCGATGCCGAGAATCGACGCCGGAACGCCCCGACACCCCCTGCCGCCAGGCATGGGATCCAACCCGCCATCAGCGCGTTGGAATGGAACATGGGCATCGCCTGGTAGAAAACGTCTTCGGGCGTCAGCTTCCGCATCTCATTGATGACCTCGCCGATCCGGGCCAAACGGGCCTGCGAGCAGATTGCCGCCTTGGGGTCGCCGGTGGTGCCCGACGTGAACAGCAGCAGGTAGGGGGCCAGCGGGTCGATGTCGGTGTACGGAGGTTCGGCGTCGGCGTAGGGGGCCAGGGCGTCGGCCCATTCCGGCGAGTCCACGTCTAACACCCGGCCGTTGGCTGCGCCCAGATCCAACCCCACCAGCAGCTCCCGGTGGCGGCTCTCAGTGATGATCATGCCGCAGTCGGCGTGGGTGATGTCGCGAGCCAACTCGGCCCCTTGGCGGGTGGGGTTGATGCCCACCACTGCCGCTCCGGCCACAGCGGCCCCGCCCAACAGCATGGAATACTCCGGCCCGTTGTCCAGCAGCGCGCCCACATGGAATGGCCCTTCCCCCCGGCGGTCCAGCAGCAAGTGGGCTCGGGCGACGCACCCGGCGGTGTAATCCCTGTAGGTGTGCTGCTCATTCTCGAACAGCATGGCCAAGCTGTCGTCGTCAGCCCGACTCAATACCAGGTCTCGAACGGTGGGAAGGGCTTGGGCTGGAGTGTCCACGAACGAGGATCGTAGACAGGTCGAGTCAGCGTGCTAAAACGCAGAGGGGTCGAGGGGCAGTGGATCGAAGGGGACAGCGCCTCCGGAGGCGAAACCAGTGCCCATTCGAGACAGCAGCGAGCGGCCCACGGCCACCGGCTGCGTGGACTCAACCAACAACGCGTAGGAGTCGCCGTCGGTCAGCCGGTCCACTGGCACCAGCAGACGGTTGTGGGGGGCCACCTCCAGGGGATCGAGCTGGGAAATCGGAACCACCTGGCCGTCGGCGACCCTCGACACGGTGACGAGGGCAATGGCGTCGGACGAGGGATTTACCACTGTCAACGCCACTTCGGCCTCCGAGGCCCGGTTGCCCGCGACCAGATGCCGAACCGCGGTGACTGGAGTCCCCGCCGCTGTCGCCACCCCCGCTGGAGACGAAGACGCTGACGCGGCAGCCACCCGCTCAGCCACTATGGGAACCCCGTTGTAAACCTGCACCCCAGTCCAAAACCCAACCCCATCGGGCAACGTGCTTGAGGCGCTATAGGCGAAGGGAGCTGGAGGGAGCGGATATGCCCCAAAATCTCCAAAAGCCAGCGCAATCTGCTGTCGGGGCGGCACCGACACCTCGAACGGCGCGGGCGATAAACCGGAATCGGCGGAATCCAACCGAATGCCGACAAAGGCGGACGCCTCTTCATCCGAAGGGTTGTACAACACCATGTGCTCCACCATGCCGGAATCGGTCGGTCCGGTAGGGAATACCCACTGCGTCTGGGGTTCCGGAATCCCGGGACCCGCGGTCAGCCCCTCCAGGCCTTCGGTGCCGTCGAAGAGCTGGAGCCTCCCGGCGACGATTCGCCCGGTCTGTGATTCGATGGTGGTGGACACCGATGAGAACCGGGGTACGACATCAGTGGCATTGATCACCACCAGCGACCGAGGCGGCACCAGAACCCCTCGAAGCGTCTGAGGCTCCCGGATTCCCTCATCGGTGGAGAAGGTGAACTTAACCACGGCGCGGTCGGGAAACGGGTTGAACAGGGTGAATGCCAATCGGGCATCACGCCGTGTGGAGCCAGCGGCAAAGTGCCAAACCGCCGACGAGCGGGTAGCGCAGGGCATGACATCCACGCCGGTGGGACCCTGCACCCGCTGCTCGACAATCGCCTGGCCTGAATTGATCTCAACCAGTGCCGCGGTGTACTGCGACTCCACCACCTCGGCCAACCGAAGGGATGCCTCCGACCAGGCCGGTACCGTCAGCGTCACCTCTCGGGGCGCCGCCGAAGCCGATACCGAGCCTGCCGGCGTTGCCGGGTACACCGACACTGCGGCAATGACTGGAGCTGCGGCGGGGTTGGCCACGATAACTGAGTGGTCGGCGAACTCCCCTGGCGCCGACGTTCCGTCCCCGCAGTACCAAACTCCTCCCTCCGCGAGTGAGCCGGGAGCCGCGCTGGTAACCCCAAGGTCCAACAGGAGAATTCCGGTCCCCGACTCGTCGTCACCCCTGTCCGCCACCGCCAGCCCGACCACTGTCAACAAGGCCAACAGCAACAATGGCCAGCGCACGGACCTGCCGCGACCCTCTCCGGTGCTCTCCGCCCCGCCGCTCACCGCGTCTCACCCCGGGATGCTCTCCGGCGGCGATTCTCGTCGGTACTTAGTCGGGCCAGAACGATGAGGGCCGCTACCCACAGTGCCACCTGCACCGCCAACAACAGCCGAGCCTGTCCTGAGGCGCCCTCGTCGGGTGGCACGGCAACCGAGAGTGCCGCAGCACGCGGACTCAGGGCGGTGTTGTCGTAGGTGGCAATACCCGCAGTCAGGCTGCCCGGCGCCAAATCGAGCTGGCCGTCGAGCGTGTCGAACAGCCACCCGGGGGCGGGCTGCGACAAGTCGCCATAGGGAAGAGGCGCTAGGCGCTCAGCCACCAGAATGGTGTCTATCCCCCACTGGGAGAGCTCGGCACCCAGCCGCCTGGTGCCCGCGGTGGGCGCTCCGACGACCGCTTCCCCCACTTGGCGGGTGCGATCATCCAGTTCACCGACCCAACGTTGAGCCACAGTGGGGAATGTGCCGCCGTCCGACACGGCAAACGACAACTCATCGCCCAGCTTCCAACTGCCCAGCGGCAGCACGTCGGGATGGCCGATCCACAGAACCCGTCCCTCGCCGCCTTCGACATCTCCGGAGGCGTCGTCAGAGAACGGGGCGACATAGGTGTAGTCGTCGTCGGTCGCGTTCCAATGACCGTCGGAGACAACCGCCAACAGCGGAAGCATCGCTGCCACCAGGGCAACCAGTGCGGTAAGCGGCACGAACTGCCGCCACCCGAATCGGTAGCGGCGCACATCCACTTGAAATGCGGCCACTCCCATGGCCGCGGCGATAGCGAGGCCCACCGCGCCGGGAACTTGTAGAACCTCGGGTCGGGGCAGGGGCACCGGGGACCAGTCCTGCTCGGCGGCCAATGCGACCGCCGCGGTGCCCAAATACAGCGTCCACCCTCGTACCGTCCAGGCCAGGCGAGAATCGTGGGCCAGAGCCAGCGGGAGCACCGCAGCAACTGGCAGGGCCCAGCCGAGGCGGTCATCGCCGAACGGCCCGGTGTCAAACCGGAGGAGCTCCGCCCAGGAGTTTTCGCTGCCGCCTCCCGGCCGGTCGCCGAACAACGACGGGAAGCCGTCCAACAGCCAGGGCAGGTTCAACACGGCGGCGACAGCCGCCCCGGCCACCGCCACTAGCACTATCCGCATCGCTCCCTCGGCTGTTCCGGCCAGAACCGATCCCAGAAGCAGGCCGGCCAGCACCAGAGCCACCACGGTCAATGCCTCCGAAACCATGGCAACGACCAAGGCCAGCAACAGGCCGACGGCCAGTATTTCCCGCACGGCCAAAGGCCGCTGCCTTGACTGCCACGAGCTGGGTAGCCAGATCCGGACCTCCCTCAACAACGTTGTTCGGCGAGATTTTGAACTGGGAATCTCGTCCGACGAGCCGAAGGGAATAAGCCTGGCCCCAGTGAGAACAGCTCCCATCAGCCAGGGAACTGCGCCGTACAGCAGCAACGCGTCCCACACTCCGTTGGCCAGGGCGTTGTACGGGACTGGATTGGCCAGATACGCGGCCAGGGCCACCACCCTGATCCACAGGGCGCCGAATGGGCGCATGAGCCGCCACATCCCCAACCCCCCTAGCGGAACCATTCCGACGATCAGCACCGTGCGCAGAAGGCCGGTCTGCCCAAAGAACAGCCAGCTCAGCACGGTCAAAACTCCCAACCCGGTGGGTGCGAACCCTTCCTGGCCCAATCCGACAGGCCGGAACTCGCTCCACCAGCCGCTCAGGAGGTCGGAACTGGATCCCAGTCGCACCAACCCGCCCGCGGCGGGAATTCCTCCGGCGATGAGGCCGCGGGCACTGAGCAAGACCAGTATCAATACGGCAAGCCACACCACCACCGATACCCGTGATCGGCTCAACCGGGCAAGAAAGGTGCTCCGAGGCGACAGCTCGCGGCCAAGGCCAGTGCTGCCAGCCGCCCCGCTGCGGCCGGTGAGGAACGAGGTCAGCTGAGCGTAGCCCCGAGCCTGAGACAGCCGAATATGGGCATCTCCGACATGGCGAGCGCGGTTCACCTCCCGTCGTCGCCGCCCGATCGAGCCCGGCCGCATCAGGTTGTATCCCCAGGATGCGGCAATCTGGCGGGCTTGGCTCACATGCCCAGTTATCACCGCCGCCAGTAGCCCGACCGCCGACAAGGCCATCGCCTGGGGAACCACCCGCAGCGAGTGCCAGAAGCCGTAGACCGACAGCAGAGTCCTCACCCGGTGACGGTGGTAGAGCCGACCGACCAGCGGGGAAGGGAGGCGCTCTTGCAGCCGCTGTCGGTGGCGGACTGCCGCCGAGGGCACCACCATCACCCGCGCTCCCACAGTGCGGGCCCGCCAGCAGAGGTCTACATGCTCGTAGCAGAACGACATCTTGGGATCGAAGCCGCCGACTGCTCGAAATAGGTCCTCGCGCACCAACACGCATCCTCCCGGCACCGCGAAGATGTCCTGAACGGCATCATGCTGCTGTTGGTCCAGCTCTCCCGTCTCCACCGTGGAAACTGGAGTCCCGGTCTTGTCCACCAGAAGGCCCACCTGTTGAAGGGCCGACGGATCATCCCAGTCCACATATTTGGGACCTACTATCCCGGCATTGGAGCGAATCGCCTCCTCGGCCAGAAGCCGCAGCGCGTTGGGTGCCAGCACTACGTCGTCGTGGCACACCGCGATGAACCCTGGGGCAGGATCGGCTTCCAGCACGCGGTTGGCCGCCGGGCCGAAACCGGGATTGGACTCCAGCCGGAGGACGGTGGCTTGAGGCAATAGGCGGTGGATCCGGGCCGTGGGATCGGCCTCACTGCCGGTGTCCACCACAGTCACGTCCACAAAACGATGGTCCTGAGCGGCAACCGACTCCAACATCTCGTCGAACCACAAACCCGGATCGTGGCTCACAATCACGACATGGATTCTGATGTCGGACTTGGTTTCCATCAGGAATCAGCGCGACTGACGAATTCTCGGAGAGCGGCCGCAAGGGCGGGGGCCTGCTCAACGGCATCGGACAGTACGGTGCGGACGGAGTCGGGAAGCTGTCGAGCCAGGTCAGCCACCGCGAATCGGACGTCGTCGGGGATCTGGTCGGCTAGATCGGCAAAGGCGTCCCGCAAGTCGTCGGGCATTTGCCCGGCCAGATCCTGCCGAGCGGCCTGCAAGCGGTTGATGACCAGCAATCCGAGGCCCACGGCGGTGTAAATGCCGTTTTGAATGCACTCGACCAGCGGGTCGTCCTCGGTTCCCGAGTGCTCATCTGGCCGCGCTTCGCCCACCTCACCACCGTACCGGCCCGCCCAACGGCAAAAGGGGCATGGGCATTCCCCTCCAATCGGAAAGGGGTTGCCTGTGAGAATCGGCGACACGGACCTCTGGTTGACTGGTCACCGAGTACGGCAACTGCACGCCTGAAGTGGCACACTCATGGCGATGCGAGCCCTGGTCACCGGGTCGCGGGGTTTTGTGGGAACTCACCTCGTCGCTCATCTGAACGCCTGTGCCGACGACGTGATCGAGGTGGACCGCGTTATCGGCAGCCCCCCCATCGAGGACGCCGGCGCAGTATCCGAGTTGATCGCTGAAGCAAGACCAGACGCGGTGTACCACTTGGCCGGCCAGAGCGACGTGGCCGCCTCGTGGGACGATCCCATAGGTACATTCCAAACCAACGCAGACGGCACGCTGCATGTGGTTAGGGCCTGCATCGACGTAGGTGTCGAGCGGCTCCTGTCGGTGACCAGCAGCGACATTTACGGCATGGTTGACCCCGAGGAACTGCCCATCACCGAGCACGCCCCCCTGCGGCCGGTCAACCCTTACGCAGCCAGCAAGGCAGCAGCCGAAATGGTGTGCATCCAGGGCTTCTTGGGCCACGGACTCGGAGTGATCCGGGCCCGGGCCTTCAACCACCTGGGTCCCGGCCAAAGTGATCGATTCCTGGCCCCCGCGCTGGCCGCCCGGATCGTCGGCAACGAGCAGAGCGGCAGCACCGAGGTCCCGGTAGGCAACCTATCGGCGCGGCGCGACTTCACCGACGTGCGCGACGTGGTGCGGGCCTACCGCCTACTGGTGGTGGACGGAGTGCCCGGCGAGGCCTACAACGTGTGCTCCGGCCGGGACGTGGCCGTGTCCGACATCGCCGAGACCCTGCTCGGACTGGCCAAAATCCCGATGATTCTCGAGCAGGATCAGCGCCTGTTCCGGCCCGTCGACCTGCCAGTACAGCGGGGCGATAACGCCAAACTCAAACAGGCCACTGGCTGGAATCCCGAAATCGCGCTGGCCGACACCCTGGCCGACACCCTCGAAGATGCCCGTGGCCGACAAACCAGCCAAACTGGTGATGTCCATGGATGAGCAACAGACTCCACAAGCACTATTCGCTGGAGTGCTTCGGAGTTTCCATGGCTGAGCGACGAGCGCTTATCACCGGGATCACGGGTCAAGACGGCTCGTATCTGGCTGAGTTTCTGCTCGACCTGGGCTACGAGGTTGTAGGGCTGGTTCGGCGGTCCAGCATGGTGAGCTTCGAGCGCATCGCCCATCTCCAGAATCAGATCACCATTGTCAGCGGCGACCTGCTCGATGAGGCGTCCCTCATCGAGGCCTTGCAGCAGCACCGCCCTGTGGAGGTGTACAACCTGGCCGCTCAGTCTTTTGTGCAGACTTCTTTCGGACAGCCGGTGCTCACCGGCGAGACCACCGCCTTGGGGGTGACCCGCCTGCTTGACGCCATTCGCATCGTCGACCCCTCCATCCGCTTCTATCAGGCCTCCAGCAGCGAGATGTTCGGAAAGGTGCGGGAGGTGCCTCAAACCGAGAACACCCCCTTCTACCCCCGCAGTCCCTACGGCGTGGCCAAGGTGTACGGACACTGGATCACAGTCAACTACCGGGAGAGCTACGGTCTTCACGCCAGTTCGGGCATTTTGTTCAACCACGAGTCTCCCCGAAGGGGCCTGGAGTTCGTGACCCGCAAGATCACCCACGGGGTGGCCTCCATCTTTCTCGGCCGCCAAAGCGAACTGCGTCTCGGCAATCTCGACTCAAAGCGCGATTGGGGCTACGCCGGCGACTACGTGAAGGCAATGTGGATGATGCTCCAGCAAGAGGAACCCGGCGACTACGTAGTGTGTTCGGGAGAGACCCACTCCGTGCGGGAGTTCTGCGAGCTGGCCTTCGCCCACTTGGGCATGGACTACCGCGACTATGTGGTGATCGACGAGGCCTTTTTCCGCCCTGCCGAGGTCGACATGCTGGTTGGCGATCCCAGCCGGGCGACCGCTCTTTTGGGATGGCACCGGGAGGTGGGGTTCCAAGATCTGGTGGCCATGATGGTTGACGCCGACTTGGACCTGCTCCAAGGCAAGCTCAAAGGGATTTCTTGACTTCACCTCCCGGCCGCTTGCTCAAGGGGATTTCTTGACCCCAAGTGTGGTCACGCTGGCCGGAGGGGTGGGGGCAGCCAAACTGCTCGCCGGCCTGGTGGTAGCTCACCCGCCGGGCGACCAGCTGGCGGTGGTGAACACCGCTGACGACACCGTGCTTCACGGCCTCCACGTGAGCCCCGACTTGGACACCGTGGTGTACACCCTGGCCGGGGCGGTCAACCCCGACACCGGCTGGGGCTTGACCGGGGAGACATGGCAGGCCATGGACGCTCTAGAGCGCTATGGCGGCATCACCTGGTTCCGCCTCGGCGACCGCGACTTGGCCACCCATCTGTACCGCACGCACCGCCTCGGCCAAGGGGCCGAATTGGCCACCATCACCGCGGAGATCGCGGCAGCCTGGGGCCTGGAGTTGGCTGTTTTGCCGGTAACGAACGACCGGATCGAAACTCGGGTCACCACTGTTGACGAGGGTGAGATTGGATTCCAGGACTACTTCGTGCGCCGACGCCACGATGTGGCCGTGACCGATATCCGGGTGGACGGGTCGGATCGAGCCCGGCCCGCCCCCGGCGTCACTGAGGCGCTGGCCTCCGCCGCTTCGATAATCATCGCCCCCTCCAATCCCATCGTGTCCATCGGGCCAGTGCTGGAGGTTCCCGGCATTCGGGACGCGGTGGCCGCCCGCCGCGACGCCGTCGTGGCGGTTTCGCCCATCGTGGACGGCGCTGCCCTCAAGGGCCCTGCCGACCGGCTCATGAGAGAGCTGGGCCATGAATGCTCAGTGGTCGGCGTGGCCCGCTTGTACCGAGACGTGGCCGCCACTTTGGTTATCGATGAAGCCGATGCCCACCTGGCCGACCAAGTGGAAGCTGCTGGTTTGACCTGCATTGTGGCCCCCACCGTCATGGACGGCGTGGAATCGGCCACCGCGCTGGCCCGGGTGGTGCTGAGCTGTGCCCCCGACAAGTCGGGAGCCCACTAATGAGACTCGAGATATTCGGCGTGGAGGGTTTGCCCGAGATCAATGCGGGCGACGACCTGGCCAGTCTGATCGCTGAAACAGCCGACCTGGCCGATGGCGATGTGGTGGTGGTCACCCAGAAAATCGTGTCCAAGGCCGAAGGGGCCATGGTCGCGGTCGACCCCGATGACCCCCTGTCGCACAAGCCGGTGGTGGAACAGGAGTCGGTCCGAGTCCTGCGGCGTCGGGGCGACCTGGTTATCAGCGAGACCAAGCACGGATTTGTCTGCGCCAACGCCGGAGTCGACCGATCCAATGTGGACGCCGACCAAGCCGCGCTGCTGCCCGACGACCCGGACAAATCCGCACGACGCATCCGCGACGGCATCAAAGCCAAGGGCGGATTGGACGTAGGGGTGATTGTGTCCGACACCTTCGGACGTCCTTGGCGGCGAGGGGTGGCCGACGTAGCTATCGGGGTGGCTGGAATCCGCCCCATCCTCGACCTGCGAGGCACCGAAGACGCCATGGGGCGCGAACTTCAGGTCACCGAGGTGGCCATAGTCGACGAACTGGCCGCGGCCGCAGAATTGGTAATGGGCAAGGCCGAGAACGTCCCGGTAGCTGTCATCCGAGGCGGGAATACCACCTGGCTCGGCCCCGGCAGCATCCAAGCCGACCTGATCCGACCCCCAGGCGAGGATCTGTTCCGCTAGGCCGCTGGCACCCGCTCTCCCCTCAAAAGCGTGGCCGGGGGAATGGCAACGTCGTCTCCCACCACCGAGAGATCGCTAAGGCGGGCGCCAGCCCCTATCTCGGCTCCATAACCCACGATTGAGCGCTCTACTACCGCATCCCGACTCACGAGGGCACCGGGCAGCAACGCCGAATCGGTGATAAACGCGCCAGAGCTGACAACAGCGCCCTCCATCACAATCGAGCTTCGGACTGTGGCGTCCACAGCAACCTCGGCCATTGGGTGGACCCAACCGCCATCGGACAGGGCCTGCTGGACTTCCAGGTAGGTCTCGGGTGTGCCGGCGTCCACCCAGAACCCATCCCAGGCCACGGCGTGCATCGCCCCCTGTTCCACCAGAAGGGGAAACACCTCCCGCTCGATCGAAGCCCGGGCACCTTCGGGCACCGAATCCAGCGCCGAAGGCTTCAAGGCGTAGATCCCTACGCTTATCTCGTTGCTGGGGGCTCGGTGCGCAGGCGGCTTCTCCACAAACTCCCGCACTCGGCCGTCGGGCTCACACACCACCACCCCATAGCGGGATGGGTCGGCCACCGGAGCCAAGGCGATGGTGGCCTGGGCGTTCGCCCCTTGGTGCACGGCCAATAGTCTTTCCAGGGGAAATCGATTGACCACGTCGCCGTTCACGGCAATGAAGGTGTCTTGGACGTCGGCCTTTCGAGCGGCAAAGGCAATGGCTCCCGCGGTGTCCAGCGGCTCGGGCTCGACCGCGTAGAACAGCTCCACACCGGCACATCGGCCCTTGGGATAGGCGGCTTCAAAGGCGTCGGGCCGGTATCCGAGCGACAGCACCGCCCTGGTGATCCCCTGTTGCCCGAGTCTGCCTACCACATGCTCGATCATGGGCCGATCCACCACCGGCAGCATCTGCTTGGGACGGGTCAGGGTCAAAGGCCGCAGCCGGGTGCCGAAGCCGCCGACCAGAACAACCGCATCCACTATGGGTCTTGCACCCCTGGGCCCGGGACGTTTCCTCCGATGTCGTCGTCAAACTCAACTGGCCCCTCGGGCTGAGAGAGGTCGGCCACCAGCGATGGCGACACCCCGAGCAGATCATTGACGGTGAGAGGCAGCGGCACGGCGGCATCCCGGGGCGCCAAGGCGATGGTGAAGGCCTCGCCGTCCCTCTTGAACCGGACGTTGTCGAAGTCCTCGTATATCCGTTCGTCGGGCTCTGCGGCCACCGCAGTGAGTGCGCTGGACCAGCGAACGATCTGCATTACCGCGGGCTGCCCGTCGCACACCGCATCCACGGCGCTGATTACGCCGAACTCGGCCGCGGTGATTCCGTTTTGATCCATGGTCACGAACATCGACTCGAAGAATTTCCCCATGACCGCGTCTTCGCCGGCGGCGTTGGCGGTGAACGGGTGGATGTGGATCAGCCCGTCGGAGTGGGAGTGAATGCCCTCGGGGTCGTAGGGATAGCCCTGGGGGTTGAGCCGGCCCTCGAAGACGGGCTGGTGGGCCCCACCCTCGCCGTCGGTGCAGTCCCACACCGTGTAGGCCGAGTGCCAATGGTCGCTGAGGCCGGGGCGGGCTTCCGCGTCGCGCAGGGTGCGGGCGATAGCCACAACCCCGATACCGATCAGGATTATGAGCACCACCACGGCGGGAAAGCCGATGAGCCGACGCTGCTGTCCGACCCCGCCCATCGACGCGGCCCGCGCCACCTTTCGAGAACCAGAGGTTCTTGCCACGGCTTACAACGCTACTGGTCTGAAGGCTCGATCAGCGCATCAATCGCCGGAACAAATCGAGATACAGATCGGCAATATGTTGTGGCCCGACGGCCTTCTCAGCGTAGGCCCGAGCCCGCTGCCCCATCTCAAGCAGGCCTTCAGGATCGTCGACCATCTCAGTCACCATCATGCAGAAAGCATCGGCGTCGTCGGGGTCGACCGTCCGGCCAGCCCCGGAGGCGGCGAGCAGCCGCTCCACCTCGCTACCCCGGTCGACGCTGGCCAGCACCGGGCGGCCAGCGGCCAGCACTGCGTACACCTTGGAAGGCACGCTGGAGGCGCCGAGCCCGGGCCGCAGCAGCACCAAGTGCTGATCGGCAGCGGCCAGCACCTCCCCCAATCGATCCGGCGGCTGCCAGCCCACCAGATG
>VYDF01000088.1 GCA_009843565.1 Acidimicrobiia bacterium
TCAGCATTCCGAGCCTCGTCTTGTAGAGCAGCACCCACAGCAACAAGCCCGCCAACAAGGCGAGCGCCACCACGGCCAGCCTGAACTTGGGATACAGCAGGGTCGATCCCGGCAAGTCGATGGAGCCAGTCAGAAATGACGGCGGGTCGAGATCGGTCGGTATCCCGCCCCAGGTGGCGAGAACCTGGTCGGCGATGACGATGGTCGCGCCCAGGGTGAGCATCGTCTCGCGCAGCCCGTCGCCGCGCAGCAGCCGCAGAACAAGGTACAGCACAACGCTGACGCCACCGGCGAACAGGGCGCCCAGCAGCGCAGCCAGAAACCAGTTGCCGGTTGTCCTCTGCACAGACAGGGCGCCGTAGCCCCCGAGGAGGTAGATGCCCCCATGGGCCAGGTTCGTCACTCGGGCCAGCCCGAACACCAGCGTGAACCCGCTGGCCATGAGAAAGTACAACCCGGCAGCGGTCAGCCCGTTTAGAAGCACTAGCAGCGACCGGTCGCCGATCTCCACCGATTTCGACACCGCGTAGTAGGCCAACAACGCGGCCACACCCACTCCGAGTGCCCTTCGGGCCATGGAGTGCTGCAAAAACCTCGAAAGCCGGCCCCACACGAGGGCTGCGTTGAAATCAGGCTGCAGCGGCCCGTCGGCCGATGCGGCTGGCACGGTAGAACGGTGCATGGGCAAGCTCCCCGTTTAGAGGTGCTGCTCCTCGGACAGGGCCGCGGCATAGTCGGCAAGGTGCTCCTCGGAGGCAGTCGGCAGCAGAGGGAAGTCCCACCATCCGACAACCTCGGCGGCCGCTATCGAGTTGTCTCTGGTGATCATGGTCTCGACCACCGCAGGCTCCCCGCACTGGATGGCCTTTTGGAGTACCGATTGGAGGTTCTCCGGTGAGGCAACCTTCCACGTTTGTCCGATGCCGAAGGTCTTGGCCATCTCGGCGAACTCCACCGAGTACTCCTCGCCGGTGACCCGGTTGAACTCCGAGCCGACCTGGCGATTCATGAGGTTGACCTGGCCGTCGCGGATGGATATGAAACCCTTGTTGTTCAACACCACGAAGACGACGGGGATGTCGTAGACCACGCACATGGCCAGTTCTTGCATGGTCATCATGAAATCGCCGTCGCCCACGATGCAGACCACTGGCGTGTCGGGTTTGGCCATCTTGGCCCCGATGGCCGCGGGGACCGCGAATCCCATGGGCGAGAAGCTGCCCGAAGTGATGTGGGTGCGCGGTTCGTAGATGGGGAACGCCTGCTTGGTGGACGATTGCGGATGACCTGAGCCGACGGTGACGATCCCGTTGCGGGGCAGCACCCGGCGCAGTTCGCTCAGCACCCTGAGCATGGTCATGGGAGAGCCCTGATAGTCGCGCCTGCGGCTCAAGTCCTGTTCCCATAGCGACTTGAGGCTGGCCAGCTCGTCGAGATAGCCCGCCCTTCTTCTCAGTGCTCGGTCGGCGTCTGTCTGGGAGGTGGCAGCGAGCAAGTCGGCCAGCGCCGACTTGACGTCGGCCACGACTCCCACCTCGGCGGGATAGTTCTTGCCGATCTCCGTCGGGTCGATGTCCACCTGGATGAGCCGACCGGGGGGAAGTGAGAAGGTGGCGCCCTTGCGCCACGATGATGAAGACCAGTCGGTGAACTTGCAACCCAGCGACAGCACGACATCGGCGCTGGCCGCCAGCTTGTTGCCAGGCAGCGATCCGGGCCAGCCTGCGGTTCCGGCGTTCAAGGTGTGGTCGTCTGAGAGCGCTCCCTTGCCGTTCCAGGTGTAGACGACGGGAATTCCCAGCTTCTCTGCCAGCGATGCCAGTTCCAAGGATGCGTCGGACATCACCGCGCCTCCTCCGGCCACGATGCAGGGCCGCTCGGCTTCCACGAGCATCTGGCATGCGGTCTCAATGGCGTCTTCGTCGGCGCGCTGGACGCCGCGGGGCAGGCGCGGTTTGAGGTCGGCGACGCTCACGTCAGCCTGCTCGACCTGGACATCGAGCGGGATCTCGATGTGGACTGGCCCTCGCCTACCAGAGAGCATGGCGTTGAAGGCCCGGTGCATGAGGAACGGGGCTTCGATGGCCTTGACCATCTCGAAGCTGCGCTTGGTGATGGGCGCGGTCACCGAGTGGAAGGGGAACCGGTCGAGCCCCTGCATGACGCCGTGGCTGCGCATATGGGTGGCGACCGAGCCCGTCAGGAGCAACAGCGAGGTGGAGTCGGCTTGCGCGGTGGCGAGGCCGATGACCGTGTTGGCGGCGCCGGGGCCGATGGATGTGGTCGCCGCGATCGGCTGGCCGGTCACCCGGTAGTGGGCGTCCGCAATGTGGACTGCTGACTGCTCGTGGAAAACTTGCACGAACGGAAGTCGGCAGTTGTCGTCCAAGAAGGCGTCGAGCAGGCTCCAGTTGCCGTGACCGGGCAGGCCGGTCACGTAGGGCACTCCGTAGGCCTTGAGGGCGCTGGAGATTATCTGTCCTGCGGTTTGCATCATTGCTCCGGTCCCCTCTGTTGACTTGACTGACGGAGAGCCGTCTGATCGTGGTGGCGTTCGAGCCGGACCCTGGCGGTGAGTCCGTGGCCGAACATCCCCTCCGCGTCGCTGATCGCCGCAGTGGCCTCGGCTACGGGTACGGCGGCGGCAGTGTTGTCCACGAGCTGGTACGTGGGTGTTTTCAAGAAGCTGCCCACCCAGAGCCCGCTCGTGTAGCGGGCGGCTCCCCTTGTGGGGAGGACGTGGTTGGTTCCTATCGCCTTGTCGCTATAGGCGACGGTGGCGTGGGAGCCCAAGAAGATGGTTCCGTAGTTTCTAAGGGTCTCATGCCACCAAGGAAGGTCGCGGGCATGGACTTCTAGGTGCTCAGGCGCCATCTGATCGGAGAAGGCCGCGGCGGCCTCGCGGGATTCGCAGTACACCACGGCACCGAAATCTCGCCATGACTTCGCCGCTACCTCCGCGGTGGGATAGCCGCTGGCCAGAATCTCTTCGACTTCCGCGATCGTCTGCTCGCCGACCTCTCGGCTGAGGGTGACCAGGACAGCGGGGCTGTCCACGCCGTGTTCGGCTTGTCCGAGCAAGTCGTAGGCCAAAAGTGTGCAGTCGGCTGAATCGTCGGCAATCAGCAGTATCTCGGTGGGACCGGCGACAAGGTCGATCCCGACCTTTCCAAAAAGTTGCCGCTTGGCCTCAGCCACGTACGCATTGCCTGCTCCGCACACCAGGTCGACCGGAAGCCCGAAGCCGTCTACGCCGTAGGCCACGGCGGCGAGAGCCTGTATACCGCCGACTGCGTAGACCTCATCGGCCCCGGCCCGCTCCATTGCTGCGAGTTGGACAGGGTGGATTCCGCCGTACTGTGGCTTGCCAGGGGCGCACGCCACGACACGGCTTACGCCGGCCGCCTTGGCAACGGCGATAGTCATCAGCGCTGATGCGATAAGGGGGTAGACGCCGCCGGGCACATAGCAGCCGACTGCGCCTACGGGAACAATTCTGTGGCCGAGTCGAACGCCCGGACTGGGGCTGTAGTCAAGCGGCTTGAGGCAGTCCTTCTGGGCAGTGGCGAAGTTCCGGACTTGGTGAAGGGCGAAGTCGATCTGGGTGAGCAAGCCGGGTTCCACTTCTGATAGCGCCTTATGGATGGCGGCGTCTGTCGCTCGGAATTCAGGCGGATTCCAGTCGTCAAACTCCTGGCTCCAGTGGCGGACGGCGTCGATGCCGCGCAGGCGCACGTCCGTGATCACCTCCCTGACGGCCGCTGATACGTCTGTGTGCTCGCCCACCGGCTGCGGTGCCTTCAGGAATTCCCCCCGCCCAGTTTCCGTGTCTGCCATGGTGCTCATTGTTTGCATATAATGTGCATTCGTTTGCTCACTGTACGGAGGGTTCACGGACAAGTCAAGTGCAGAAAAGAAAGACCAGCGTATATGGGCTTCAAGAGAAGGTACCGTCGAATAAGGCCAGCGCGTTAAACCACGTCCCACTTGGACACTCGCGCGTGCAAACATGCATACTGATTGTGCTTAATGCATCAAATTGCATCGTGGGCGGACGTTGAGGTTATGCTTGAGGGTCGGTTATGAGCGAGCAACGGGATGCCCTTAAGGAGACCTCTTCGAATCGGGCATTGAGCCGCGACGTGGCCCTTGCAGCTGGGGTAAGCCAATCGACCGTCTCGCGGGCGCTGCGCGATGACCCCAGAATCAGCTCAACAACTCGTGAGCGTGTGCGGCAAGCCGCTGAGCAGCTGGGCTACGTGCCGAACCGTGTGGCCAGGAATCTGCGGGAGCGGCGCAGCCGAGTAGTCGGCGTGATGGTCCAGGACATCGACAATGCGTTCTACACGCAGCTGCTGGCAGACATGCACCAAGAATTGCTCGTGGCAGGCTATGCCTTCACTTTGATTGTGGACCCGCTCCATCTGAGGTCCGACGTAACGAGGCTGAGAAACCTGCTAGATGCTTCTTTCGACGGCCTTATCATCACCACTGCGACTCTCGACAGCGACGCCCCAGAAGCGCTTCACCGGCGAGGCATCCCCATCGTGTTGTCGGTTCGGTCTATTCCCGGTCTGGAAGTGGACATCGTCGAGTCCGACAATGTCGCAGCAGGCCAGCTGGCAGCTCGCCACCTTGTGAGCCTGGGGCACCGAGATATAGCCGCCATCATGGGCCCAGAGGTCACCTCCACCACCCAGCATCGAATAGTGGGTGCCAATCAGGTCCTAGGGCATTCCTTGCCCCCGGAGAGGGTCTTCAATGGCCCCTATTCACACGAATCGGGCCACTCCCATTGTCGGCGGCTCCTCCAGGGCGACCGGCCTCCCACTGCGATCATGGCTGCCAACGATGTGATCGCAATCGGCGTCATCGACGCTGCCAGACAAATGGGTTATTCCGTCCCTGACGACATCTCGGTAATCGGCTTTGACGACATCCACATGGCTTCTTGGCACTCATTCCGGCTCACCACTGTGCGCCAAGACACCAAGGCCATCGCCGTGCAGTCGGCAAGGCGGCTGATCGAGCGGATCGAAGACCCCGACGGCCCCGTCACCCACGACAAGTACCCGGTGAGTCTCACCATGAGGGCCACAACCGCTGCGCCGAAGTGACCGCGCACATCCCTTTGATCGTGTCGATGTCAGAGGAGGGCGTTTGGCCTATCGCATCCCAAGGGGTGTCCCCTCCCATGGCCCCCATGGTGTCCAGCCGCCATTCGCCCTCGTGGGTCAAATGGAAGTTCCCCGGGCGGCCGCTGCTGTCGATCTGCCCGAATACCTCGCCGCTGCTCTCGTGTAGGAGCAACAACAGCCACCTGCCCAAGACCATGTTCTCGCCGAAAGGGGACACACTCCACTCTGCTATCTGCCAATGCCACCATCGGAACTACCGCTGGGCCAAACCCCACGCGTTGGTAGTCAGGCAGGGTTCGGAACTCCTGCGATTTTCACCTGGGAGACGCAACGGGAAACCGGTTCCGCTCCTCGACCAAGTGCCGCCCGTTCGAGGAGTCACTCCGGTGCCTTTCACACATGCCCCGCAGAAAACGGCCTATCCGAATCGCAGTAGCGGAACCTGATTGCCACCGAGGTAGCCCACAAGTTCCCCGCAGCGATCCACAACCTCTGACCTGGGGAAATCTTGAATAACCCGGAAATTCGTAAAGAAGCCATCACAATCTCTTCCGAATTCGGGCAAGACGCTTTCAATCACCCTTGGAATGACAATCCAAATGACCAGCTAAGCGACGGAATTCGCCTAAAACGCGCCAGCCCCCTACGTGGGCGGGTGTGCGCGAAAAAGGCGCAAAATGAACGGTAGCAAGGTGCGGGCGGGGTTTGGAACCGGAGTTTCGGCCGTTTGGGGCTGTTAGGGCATCGTGGTCGTGGTTGTGGGGGTGCTTGGCGCGGTTCGTGGGTGTCTGCGAGCGCGGTTGGTTGGCACTTGCACGGCTCAGGTGGGAGCTTGCGCTGCGCATTGCGCTGAAGTGCGAACCGAGAAATAGATGCGGAGAGCCATCGTGAACAGTGAAGCCCAATCAAGACCCACCCCGAAAAGGCGTGGCCGTTTGTCCTACACGCAGCGCGAGATATTCGACCAGCTGAATCGCAACGGGCTCGTCGACCAGTTCTGCGAGGAATTGATGGAACGGCCAGACCTGCACGTGTTCCTCGTGAACGGAGAGTGGGGATCAGGAAAAACGTTCTTCCTCCAACAGTGCGCCGAGCAGCTGAGCAAGATCTGGGAACCGGCTCCCCGTATTGTCGAGTTCAACGCGTGGCAGAAGAGCTATCTGAAGAACCCCCTGTTGGACCTGGTCTATTGCCTGACGGGGAAATTGGGCAGGGACTCGGGGAAGCCGCTGCGGCGAATCGCCAAAAGGGCGGGCCGACACCTGGCCGTGAGCGTCAACGACGCGGTGGCGAACCGCACCATGGGAATTCTCAACTTCAGAAAGATCGCCAAGCGCGAGATGACCACCTGGGAGGTCACCGACAACGCGCTCAAAGAGCTCAAAGAAGAGTTGAAAGAAGCCGCCGAGAAGCAGAGGATCGTTGTGCTGGTTGACGAACTAGACCGGTGCGAGCCGCTCTACGCGCTGCAGCTGATCGAAACGGCCCGACACGTCCTGGCCGTGCCAAATCTTCAGGTGGTGCTCGCCGTCAACCAAAAGGCACTCGAGCAGTCGATACAGCACACCTACGGGAGCGCATACGACGCAGAGCGCTACCTGCGCCGCTTCGTGGACTCCCCGAAGCAACTCCCGCCACCGCCGGCGAACGTCGTCGCAGGGTATATCGGCACGCGCCTGGGAGAATCAGGGCGAATCCCGGAGTACGTCCACGACAGCGGCA
The DNA here is from genome assembly GCA_009843565.1 of Acidimicrobiia bacterium. Taxonomy (GTDB): domain Bacteria; phylum Actinomycetota; class Acidimicrobiia; order Acidimicrobiales; family Bin134; genus Poriferisocius. The sequence goes on from VYDF01000088.1 coordinate 6,861, forward strand.
GCCCGATCTCCCAGATGCTGGCGATCGCGATATTGAGCCCGACACGGAGCATCCGGGACGTCGACGTGGCGGTGCCGCTCGTGGAGAAGGTGCTGGCAATGGCCGACAACCAGCACAAAGCGCCGGGAGAGCAAAGGCTGCCGCCCCTGCCGATCCTCGGGGCGTTCGCCGTCATGCTCATCGCGCTCCGGCTGGCATCCCCGGAGGCATACCGGCACCTGGCGCAGAGCCCGACCAGCGGGCTGCCGGCATGGCTCCGCCTGAACAAAGACCTCGGCGGATGGTTCGGCCTCGACTACACAGAACCCAAGACGATCGAGTACATGCGCACCCTGTTCGTGCACGTGGTCGCCCTCGGGGGCACCACCGCCGTGGGGGGAGTACCGTCGATAACGAACAGTGACATCGGGCCGGCGATCGACCAGAAGAGCATCGACATCCTGGTCCGGGAGATCTCAATTCTGCGGAAAACCCAACTCCCAGAAGGCCACAACCGAGTTGAAATCCCCATGCACATGGTGCTGCCGATCCGGCAATGGGCAGCGATCATCGACAGAGAACTCCCATGGACAACGAAACCGTCATAGCCCTATCCGAATTGGACTAGACCCCAATTCGCCGACCCGAATGTCCAGCTCGGACAAGGCAGATGCCCGATTCGCACCATTCCGCATAATCACCTGGAACCCGCCACATGAGAATCCCACCGCTGCCGCCACGAGAAAAGTGACGGCCGCGCACAAGGTAGAGGAACGGCGCTATCGTTCAGTAGAAGACAGAAGAGTCGCCTGCTACAATAGGTGTGTTCGTCCCGCAATAGCGGGAACTTTACGGCGATTGACATTTGGGTCCGGAAATCGCCTTCCCCGGGACTTCGGGGGTGAAGACCCGAGCTGATCGACCGCGTATCCCGGGCTGTGCCCGGGCTGCTTTCATCCCTGCTGAGCGCACACTCAAGAACGCCACCGGGGGCACCCCGCTTGTGGGAGCGTCTTGGCGCGTCATTCTGAATGAGCCGCGATTCGGTCCGAACCGTGCCTCCACATTCAGCGGCGAAATGGGCAATGCCGGCCGAGAGACCGGCGATGACCACCGCGGCGAGGCCCGCTCATGACCCCGCCCAGCGGCCGCCGGCGGGAAGACGGCCCACCTGAGAGCAACCCGCAGGCCAGCGTCCGCAGGTGGAAGCACAGCCACGCATACTTCGTCGTGGCGGTCCTAACCGGGTACAGAATCAAGGTCTGCGGGCACAAGCAGGCCCGCAAGGGAGTGCTCGACGACGGTATCGAGTCCTGGGACGCGGAAGACGAGGCTCTTGCCATCGAAGAGGGCCGACTACAGCTGCAAGACCAGTCCACCGAGCTTCAGCACATCACGAAAGGGGCAAGTGTCCTGCTGCCCTTCGCGGGAGCAGCAGTGCACTGGTTCCTCACAGGGCTGGTCGACCTCGGCGGCATCGCACAGCCCGGGCAATGGATCGCCCGCTTCCTGCTGTTGGCGGGCTCTTCGTCGGCCATCTGGGGAGCGCTGGTGATGGGAGCACTCATCGCTGACAGGGCACCGCTCAAGCAGGCCAACGCTGCCCAGCTCGCTCACGACCCGGGGAACCTACGCAGGCACCTGGCGCGAGACTACCCACGCAGGGTGTCCGCGGGCTTCGACGCCTACGCCGCACGACGCAACCACCTGAGAACGGGCTTCATCTGGATCGCGCTAGGGGCGCTGCTCGGCGTCATAGGCCTCGCCATCTCCGCACTCTCGGCAGCGCCGAGCGACGCGCCAGGCCAGATCCCTGAGGCAGACCCATCGTCTGCCCATTTACGAAACGGATTCGCGCCCGCAGCGCAAAAGAGCCACATGGGGCATCTGCCGCGTGCAGCGGCTCCCGGCCGGCTCCAGGCCGGTCAGACGATTCGGTTACAAGAGCTTGCCCAGTCCCACCGCCACGGCGAGAGCCCTCCTTGGCAGGCTGCCAACAGCAGGGCCTTCCATCGTCCCGTCCACCCATGCGTCGAGTGCTTGAAAGCCCTGGCGCGTCCAGGTCCGGCGCTGCACGGTCCGCCAACTCCGTGTCATTAGTTCAACCGTCGGAGACTTCAAGTCCGCTAAGGGTTGCACAACGGGACTCCGGCCAATGGATCATGATCGACTGCTTGGTTGGTGAGAAGACCTGTTCTAACCATCAGCACCATGACCATGAGCACCTCCGGGCAAAGAGCGATCCCGATCGCGGCTATGTCTGCATTCCGCTAGGAGCGCAGACCCTTGCCGCGTCGTGGGATCAGCCCGCCACCCCGTCGATCGAGCCTTGGGGGGAGTGGGCTTGAGCCTGGGGGCGCAGGCGATGGCCAGCTGCGGTGCGTGGTTCGCGTGTCCAGCTTCAGTGCGGCTGCTGTGCGCCCCGCGGGCGCATATGTTGACTATTGGCCTTTCCCAGTCGGCGGTCCAGCCCCTGGACGTGCCAACTCGCAGCCGGCTGCAGGCCAGGGGGGAGAAGCCAACTCTCCTGGGTTAGATTCCCGGGTCATGACCTCTCAATCTGATGAGCCGCCTGCCTCGCAGGGCTGGCGAATCCACTGGAGGTCGCCGCGATTGCCGCCTAGGGGCAGCCTGGGCGAGTTCATGACCGGCCCGGACGCAGAGTTCGACGGGACGCTGGGCGGGGTGTGGCGGCTGTGGCGGGAGGCAGGCCGAGCTTCGCGCCGACTTGAGGACTGGGAGGCCGAGAGCATGGTTTGCCCGGCTGAAGGCCGCAAGGAGGACATTCGCGCCGCTACCGAGCAGCTTTATTCGGCTGCACAAGCCAGCGGCCTCACCGTCATCGAGGACTGGCCTGAATCACCCGGCGTCCTCGCGGAGATCGACTTCGCCGAGGGCCTCGTCATCCTCGCCCCCGGCCAATCCCTCGACGCCAAGATGACATCGCTGGCCCACGAGATGGGCCACTACATGGACCCCTGGCTCCAGAGCAACTGGGAGTGGTACGACCGATACAGACACGAGGGCGATATCGAGATCGTCGCCCAGATGGCGGCAGCCATCTTCGCGGACTGGTACGGCATCAACATCCTTCGCAACACCGACGGATACCTGACCACCTGGGCGCGCCAATCGAAGGCGCGGCGCGAGGGCACTGTCGGCGACTTGCTGGAACGTGCCTCCATCAGCGGGTTGGGCCTCCTCCCGAGGACCGACGACGTTGCGCATGAACTCGAACGCGCCCACAGCCGACTTGAGTACAGGAACATGACCTCCGGGGTGTTTGGTCGATTCTTCAGAAGCGAAGAAAGAGAACGAGAACTGGGATTAGTCGATTGCAGCGCCTGGTGACTCGGCCAATGGCGCTGCCACTTAACATCCGGCCCGGCCTTCTAGTTTCTCCTGTCGAACGCGGTAGCGATGCCGTTGCATCACGTGCGCTGGTGCCCATAGGGCAGTACGCTTCCCGGATGCATTGCAATGCGGCCAGCCTGTTATTGGCATGACATTGAGCAATCCAATACGGCTAACTCCCAGACGCAGTGCTGTACTTGCCGCCCTCGCCTACGCCTTCGTGCCACTGACCGTAAAGTCTACTGCCTCAAACGCCAACCCCTTCTATTTCAATCTAATATCTAAAGTCGCCCAAGTGCCTGTAATAGTCCTTGCTCTTTGGTTGCTTTACAGGCTCTATTTCCAAAAGGGAGAATTGTCGATAAAGAGACTTTTGGGTTCCTCCCATACATACCTTGTTACCTATGACAGCGGAGGAGACTCTGGGCCTGCCAAACTTCGCAACGTCCTGAAGACCCCAATATTCTGGCTTACCATATCGTTTTTCGATTACACTCTGTTTACTTGGTCGACTCATTACGTCGATGCAGCGATTTCAGCAGCCATATTCGAGCTATGGCCGATTATATTTGTAGCCACTCTTATACTTACACAACGCTCGAGCAATCTCAGCACGCAAGTCAATCCCAACAGAAGAACGATGAGAGCCCATGATTGGATCCTCATTTCATTGGCACCGCTCGGGCTATTCTTGGTCTTCATTAGTCAAGCAGAGGATCTCGATTCACTGTTGGAGATTGGCCTTTCAGATACCATAATCGGCACAACGCTGGCACTATCGGCGGCTATTCTATCCGGCATTGCGCCCTCCATGACCATCCTATATGGAGAACAGCTCTATTTGAATCATCAAAGGAATGCCCAATCCAGTTTCGACCATGGTACCTCACTTGGCGAAAGCAGCGTTGCTGACCGAGATCGATCCGACAAACAATTGTGGTTCACACTCTTGGGATTCGCCATATCTATTTTGTTGAGCACGTTCTACAACGTGGTTGTGGGTCTGTCCGTTAGGGTTGATCAGCCGGCCGTGACGCTAGAATCCTTCTATGGCGGCATCATATTGGGAGCCGTGCTATTGGCTCCAGCCGCGGTGTTGCTGCGCAAGGCAAACCACGACTCTCAAGACGCCAGTGTGAATGGGATCTTTTTCTTCGCCCCGGTGCTGGCCCTGTTGTTGTTGTTCTCCGTGGATATCGGAATCACACGACTTGACGTCTTTGCCATAGGAGCGGCTCTGATACTTGTCGTCAACATTTTGATCCAAGCCAATCCAGATCGAGAAAGCGACGTGACGGTATTCGGCGAGAGGCCGATGCACGGCAACAGGATGGGCTTTACCACCATGATCTTGACACTGTGGTTTTTCGGAGCCGCAATCTATCTGCGCGACGATCTACTGCCTTCAGAGTGGCTCAAGTGGCAGGGGCCAGACTATTGGGGAGTTGTGGCGTTGTCGGCCACGGTGTTCGCTCTAATATTTGGCTTTCGAGTGGCACGACTGACCACCAGGATAAACAGAGAAGATGAAGCGATGCTTGAGCTGTTCAGGCGGTTCGAGCATCTGCTGATGTCTCCCAACCAAGGGATTCTAGATCCCAATGTGATCCATCACCTGCGAAACCTAGACAGGGCCAGTCCAAGTCGGCGCATATTCCAGCGGCCGTCGCCGCAGTCTCGCCATCCCGGCATTGCGGAGCGCAGCGGCAGTGAAGCCGCTGACCGCCATCACACCCGCATGAACGTCTACGGAACTAGCGGGGAGTTGGATTTTCGGGGTGAGCTGTTCCAGTCCTATGCGGCCGTTCGCCGCTGCCTGCGGGACGCCAGGGAGCGATGCATGTCACTCGACGAGTCTGCTCAAAGGCCGCCGGACATGCTGCAAGAGCTGAACTACCTGGAGTGGCAACTAGATGTTGTGACCCACAGCAAACAGCAGGGCAGAGATTTCTCGGAGCTCATGTCGCTCATGATATTTGCCGCTGTCACAGTCTTCCTGGCTGTCGGGGCTAGGCCTTCTTCAGTAGAATTTCCGACTGCCGGGTGGTCGGGATTCCTCACTGAGGTGTTCGTCATGTTGTTCGTGTCGACGATCGCGTTCTTGGCGGTGAATTTGCTCGACATCCGCCGGGACCGGGAGATCCCTCTGATCGTAGGCCTGGACCGATCAATGGGGGATCTTCTTGTTGGACATGATCAACAGAATTCGGGCGGGGCTTTGCCGCATGGGGAAATGCAACCGGAGAGGACTGATGGGGGGGAGACAGCGGTTGGCGCGGCGGAGGAGGTAGACGATAGAGGCTTGATAGCCGAAAAGGACCACATCCTCTTTTTCAGGCTAAGGCGAGATCTGACTGGGCAGCGTGTCGTGGCTGTTCTCGTCACTCTTGCCTTGTGTGCACTGTATTCGGCTCTCCTGTATGACAAGTGGCTATAGCAGATTCATAGCATTGGATTGATATTGGACTGAAGTCACCTCGGCAATGGCGGGCTTGTCGTTCCAGCCAAGTCGTCTTGCAAATGGAACGGCTCAGGCCGCCAGCGTCAGCAGCGGCGCAAAATGGAGCCGCCGCTGATGATTACTCGCCTGCTTCGAGTTTGGAGAGCCGTGCTAGCAGTTTCGGCGGTAGCGCGCCGGGAGCGTGGGGCTGGTCGGCGTAGCGG
>VYDF01000113.1 GCA_009843565.1 Acidimicrobiia bacterium
GCCCAAGAAACCGACCCCCCGAAACGCCCTCAAATCGCCCACACTCTAGACAAGTCTTGAAGCAACACATCAAGAAATGCATCTTTGCTGTTGTCGGGGATGGCCTCCGGCACTGAGGCAGCGATCCCACAGCGCCCCCGCCCGCAGATGCCGCCCGCTACAGGCGAAATCTCGGTCAACCTCAGGGCACTCCTGTGTCGTTCTTGTTGCATCGGAGATTGCGGCCGCCATGGCGCTTTCGATGGACGGCAAGCACCCCAGCCTCCCACCGGCGGGCATTCCTGTGGCTCATGCCCCCCGTTACCACCACCATCAGCCCCTTCTCGCCGGAGCGGCAATGCTGGGCCGACCGGCGACGAGGATTGCTGGTAATGCCGATATGCCGGGTCTGTCCATCTAAGTCCCGGATGGTATAGCCGTAAACCGGCTTGTCCTTGCGGTGCCTCCCGCCCAGCTGCTCGTCTACAAGCTCAATCAGCCGGTCCAATAGTCCCGCAACTAAACGCCTGAACACTGGCATTCAAAATAGCTGGGCGGGGGTCGCCATCAGCTCGACACAGCCGACGCAGGCGATCGCCCTAGTGACATCGCTGTTTTCGCACATTCGGGGAATAACGCTATAGCAGTAGACAGCCAAATTAGCGTTGCTTCTGCTCATGTCTGTGTGGTGCCACCGTCTCCGGGGTCTTGTTGCCCCTATTGTCGCAAGCTCGGCTTTGGCTCTGTTGTCGTCTTGTCTTGCCGGCGACGCCGCCCCAGGCGACGGGGTGCCCAGCGGAGCCGGGACACGGATAGTTGCCGAAGGTGCTGGGGCACCCGACGTCGGCCTCGCGACAATCGGAGCTTCAGCGGCGGTTGCCGCGGAACTCAACGCAGTCCTTTTCCTGGCAGCGCAAGGCAACGTGGATCCGCAATCGCTATCAGCTCCAGAGGCTGCTGTTTCGGATGCGCGTGGTCGGGACTGCTCCCCTCGTCTTCCCTACGGATTCCAGGTTTCGGACACGTCGCCTGCGGCGGCGAGCATCGAGATTTCTCGGGCAGCCTTTGGCTGCGCCCACGAGCTCGGCCTGGCATTCGCCGATGATCGTGCTGCGATTTCTGCTTTGGCGTCGCACGGTGTTCAGGGACCGCTGCTGCTGATGGGTTCCAAGTCCGACGCCGCGCTGGTGGGCGAACTCGAGCGTCTGGAGCCGGAGCGCATCGTGACCGCGGGAATCGACGAGCGGGTGCTTCGCTTCGCACTGCCAGGATTCGCAGTCGAGAAAGTGCCTGTGGCCGACGGCGCTGGATCTCCTCACCGCGGCTTTGACTTCTCTGGTGAAGGGGCCTTCTACCGCCGTGTGTGGATCGTCGGCGACAATGGGGCGGCCGAGCCGCTGGCGGCCGTTGCTCGCCAAGTCGGTGTGGGAGTGGTGGCCTCGACCGACGACCTGCGAGCTTTGCCGCCCTCGGCCCGCGATGCCATATCTGAGGCTGCTGTGGTGGAGGTGCTCGTCGACCTCGGCGATGACGCGGCGTGGCAGCTCGATGTTGTCCGCCGGGGAGAAGAACTGCCCGGCGGCGGATTCCTGCTTTTCGGGGCTGATGCCGCGAACCCCGTCCGGCGGCTGGTGGCCGCCTACGGCCATCCGTCGACGTCAGCGCTCGGAGTGCTGGGCGAACAGGGGCCGCAGGATACGGTCGAGCGCCTTCGAGCGATCGCCGAGGGCTATGAGGCCGACGGGCTGGCCGTGCTGCCAGCGTTCGAGATCATCGCCTCCGTTGCCTCAGCAGGTGCCGGCGCCGACGGGGATTACTCGAACGAGACCTCCAAGGACTTGATCCGCCCCTGGGTCGGGGCGGCGTCCGGCAGCGGCACCTACGTGGTGTTGGACCTTCAGCCGGGTCGATCAGACTTCCTCTCGCAGGCCAAGATCTACGAGGAGTTCTTGGCGCTGCCCCATGTCGGGCTGGCCCTGGACCCCGAGTGGAGGCTCGAACCCCACCAGGTACCCCTGGCTCAGATAGGCACAGTGGACGCGGCGGAGATCAACCGGGTCACCGAGTGGCTCGCTGGCCTTGTCCGCCAATACTCCCTGCCCCAAAAGCTGCTGGTTATCCACCAATTCCGCCACTCCATGATCGGCGATCGCGAGCACATCAACACTCCCCCCGAGCTGGCGGTAGTGATCCACATGGACGGCCAAGGCACCCTGGGAACCAAATACAGCACATGGAACGCCCTCACCGGCCAAGACGACGCCGACCGCTACTTTTGGGGATGGAAGAACTTCTACGACGAAGACACACCCATGGCCACCCCAACCCAAGTCTTGGAGCAGTCCCCCAAACCGGTCTTCGTGTCGTTCCAGTAGGCCGCCGAACCATTAGGCGGAATTTTGACCTGAGAGGCGAGCCTCGGCCTTTGCGGCGGGCATGTCCGGCAGGCTGGTCAGTAGAGCTGTTCTCGGTTGGCCTCGTCTTCTGAGGCATCAATCTCGGTTGCGTTCGCGCCGCTGATCTGGTCGGCCAGCACTTGCCCGTAGGTGGGGTAGCATGAGCGGTCGATCTGTGCCTCGGGGTCCCAGAGTCGCGAGCGGATCAACGATCTCCCGCAGTGCAAGAACACCTCCTCTACGGTGATGCGCAGGCCCGAGAGCGGGGCCTTGGAACCGACGGACAGGGGATCGAGGAGTGCGGCGTCCGTGACGATTTCGGCCGTGCCGCTGACGCGCAGTGTTTCGTTCATGCCCGGCACGAGGAAGAGCAGCCCCACCTCAGGGTGGGCGATCACGTTCTGGAGCGAGTCGACCTGGTTGTTGCCCGGCCGGTCGGGGACGAGCAGGGTGTAATCGTCGAGCACCGCCACGAAGCCGGGCGGGTCGCCTCGGGGAGAGGTGTCCTGGCGCCCGTCGGCGCCGAGTGAGCTGATCACACAGAAGGGTGAGAGCGCGATGAAGTCTCGGGCGTGCCGGTCGATGTGATCCAGCACCTTTTGCTGCGCTCGCGGGGCCGGCTCTCGGTAGGTCTGACGCAGTTCGGTCTGGCTTGCGATACACATGTCTGGACCTCCTCGACGGGCTCACCGCAGTTTACGGTAGACACCGCGCGAGCCCCGCGGTTTACGGCTCCGGCAATGAGGCGGGGATGATCGCGAGCCCGTCGTTATCAGGTCAGCGCGAGAAGGTCGTCTATGTCGGGCACAGCGGCAAGGGCCTCCAGGCGCTTGCCGAGCTCGCGGGTCCTTTGCTCGCCGAGTGCCGGTGCCGTTTGGGCGTCGAATTTTCGCCGGAGCCTGATGCCCTGTTCGGCGAGGTCAGTGCTCGGCCGACTCGTGTCGTGGGTCGCCTGCAGTTCGCCTCCCGCCGTCTGGGCGCAAACGATGGTGGCCATGGGGTGAAGCGAATCGTCGGGTTTCACCACCACCCGGTGGATGAGAGCCTGCACGTCTTGGCGGTTGATGGGGCCGTCGTCGAAGGTGGCCGCCGCGGTCGTGTCGAAGCCGCATACCAGCAGGGCTTGGGTTCCTCGGAGGCTGAACTTGGCCTCCAGCCCGGTGGTCGGGGAGGCAATGCCGCACACGTCGAGGATCGAGGGGTGTGCCCTCAGCGTGATCTGCTCGATGTCGGCGGCCTCGAGGCCTTGGCGCAGAAGCGACGAGGTTGCCTCGATGCCGGCATGGGTGAAGTGGCAGGCCGCGTGGAGCTTGAACAGAGTGCGATGGGTGGTCCAGCCGTCAGCCCACCGGTCGACCCGCGTCCAATCGAGGTCTCCGCTCCCCGCGGCCTGGGCCAGGCCCTGGTTGGCTTCGATGGCGGCGTGATTGGCGGTGTAGCCGCGCGCCGCCAATCGGGCGGCCAGCAGTCCGCGTTCGGCCGCCGCTCCCGGATGTAGGGGCTTGGCCATGGTGCCGAAGTTGGCCTTCAGCCCCGCGGCGCTGCTCGCGGCCAGGCCCATAGCATGGCCGAAGCGGTCAGCATCGAGTCCGAGCAGCCGGCTGCACCCGGCCGCGGCGCCGAACACCCCGATGGTGGAGGTGGTGTGCCATCCCTTGGCATAGTGTTCCGGGCCGATGGCCGAGCCGACGCGGGTCTGGATCTCCGAGCCCGCTACGTAGGCCGCCACAAGCTCGGCGCCGGTTCGCCCCTCAGACTCGCATTGCGCCAGCAGCGCCGGCACCAAAGGAGCGCTCGGGTGGCCTCCCATGACCGCAGACGAGTCGTCGAAGTCGAGCGCATGGCCCGCCGCTCCGTTGATCAGCGCGGCCCGCAGCCGGTCGGCTCGCTCCGGCGACCCGATGAGGGTGTGCTGGCCTGCGCCGGATGCCAGTTCGGCTCGCAGGATGGCCGACAACGGCTCCTGGCTGCCGGCCAGCGCGCAGCCGAACCAGTCCATGATGCTGTGTGCGGCCACTTCAGCCACTTTAGCGGGAACGTCGCAAAAGGAGAGGGGGCCGAATCGGTCCCAGAGGCGAACAGCGAACTCGCTCACGAGGCGAACCCCTGCCTCACCGCGGCCAGCCGGTCGACGCTGGCGTCGAGGTCGAAGACCACGGCGTCGTCGAAGCCGATGTCGGCCAAGCGGTGGAGGCGGTCGATGGTGGGACCGACGTCGGCGCAGACTCGAATGGTGGTGACGATGGCGCGCCGGCCACCGGCTTCGCGATACCTGGTCAGGGCTTCGGCAAGCTGGTCGTCGTCGGCTCGGGCCCCAGAGGTGATCCAGCCCGCTGCCTCCGCCGCGGCGCGCTCGACCCATGGGCCCCGCCACCCGGCAAGCATCAGGGCAGGCTTGCCCAACACCTGCGACCAGGCACAGAGATCGCGTCTGTCGGCCTTCCCCTCTCGCACGAACTGCCGGAGTTCGCCCCACTGCCGGTCGAACTCGGCAAAGCGCCCACCGTAGTCGCCTCCGAAAACCTCGAAGTCGTCGCGTGTCGAGCCCGGCCCAACCCCGAACAGCACCCGGCCCGGGGCCAAGACCTCCAAAGAGAAGAGCCGGTGGACCACCTCGGCCACGTTGCGGATCGGAAGCTGCAAGATCCCGGTGCCCAACCCCACGTTTGTCGTGCCGCTGGCGGCAACGGCCAGCGCCATCAGCGGATCGGACATCATGAATCCCCTGCCAACCGCGTCAAAGGTCCAAATCGACGAATAGCCCAACTGCTCGATTGTCCTCGCCGCGCTGACCTGGCTGTCAGGCCGCAGCGGACCACCCGAAAGGTCGGCAAACGGCAGGGCGATGCCGAGCTGCATTCCGACTACCGTACAGTAGCCAATAGGCCGGTGCTGTCGTGACGAGAACGGCCGGGTCACCATCCCCGCAGGCCAAAACCGCGCAACCACCACATCCAGCTACAGCTAGAGCCTCCCCGCGGGAACAACAACCCATCCCAGGCGAAGCCCGGTTGGAGGTGCTTGTGTTCAGAAGCGGCGCTCTACCTCGGCCTTGAGCTCTTGGTTGAATTGCGCGTACAGGCCCCTCAGGAACCCGGCGAGCGCTGAAGCCGGGAAGTTGGCGTCGTCGCCAGTAAGCTGGTCGGTCTGTACGAACAGCGTTGCCGACCCGTCGGTGCTGTCCACGATGAAGCGGTGGTGGTCGACGATGCCGGGAGCGAACGCAAGCGGGTCAGACCAGCTAAACGAGCGACCCTCCTCCCAGGTAAGGATGTGGGGGAACTCTTGCGGAACGCCCTCATTCAAGTAGATGGCAGTGGCCTGACCTCCGTCGTTCAGGTCTCCCACAACGCCTTGTAACGAGCTGCTCCAATCAGGCATGGCATCGAAATCGGTGAGCACCTCCCACACCTGCTCAGGCGTGGCCTCGATCACGATATCGCTGTAGACGAGGAGTGATCCGTCGTCTTGAGGACGGACTTCGGCCGTCGCCCGGCTCCGATCCAGACATCCACCGGGAACCAATTGGGTGTCTACGGCGAACCGGCATCGGTATATGTTCAACAGAGCTTCATGGCTCTGGATTTGCTCGTCACGAGTGTCGATGTCTTGCTGAGTGGGGTTCGCCGGAGCAGGATCAGGCTCTACGGTGTCAGGAGAGGAGCATCCCCCTGGCACCTGGTCAGTGTCCACTGCGAACAGGCACCGATAGGCGTTCAACAAGTTCCCCTGATTGGCGATGAGTTGGTCCCTCACCTCGACATCGCTTCGGGTCTGGGCCGACGCAACCGGCGAGTACAGCGCTGCGACCAGCGCGACCATCGAGACGAGGACTGTGAAGGACATAAGTTTCAGCATTTTTCGCATGCGCGAGAAGCTACGACGGCGTAACGCCTGACTCCACATCATGGGAACGCAGACATTGCTGGGAGGGCTTCCCTCTCATAGCCCGGAACCGGTATTCCGAAGAGCCGGGTGGGGTTGTCGGTCGGGATCTTGCGCTTGCGCTCATCGCTGAGGTCGTGGCGCTCCACCAGCAGCTTCACCGAGTGGGTGAAGTCGCAGTCCCAGTGGCAGTAGTCCGAGGAATAGCACAAGATGTCGTCGCTTACCTGGTCCAACCCATAGGGCAGGGCCGACTCGGTGGACTCCACCCCCACGAAGCACTTCCCCGACAAGAAGTGCTCCGACGGCTTGAGGTCCAGGATGGGGGCCTGATGCTGAGCTTCGGCGCACAGCGATCAGTGCACCTGCGCCTTCAGTCGATTATGCCGCATTGGCGGGCTCGGTCGAGGGTGACCTCGAACAGGCGGGTGGTGGCGGCGTCGATCATCATACCCTTGTAGTTGGCCGCTCCCTGGCCTTCGGCTTCAGCAGCGCGGACCGCATCAACCACGCCCTGGGCCTCGGAGATTTCGGCGGGGCTGGGGGCGAACACCCGGTTGGCGATCTCGATCTGGCTGGGGTGGATGCACCACTTGCCCACCCCGCCCAGCATCGAGAATGTAGCCGCGCTCTTCTCGTAGCCCCCGGGGTTGGCGATGTTGGCGTACGGCCCGTCGATGGCGTCGATGCCCGCGGCCCGGCAGGCCACGACCATGCGAGTGCGGGCGTAGTGCCAGACGTCGCCGGGATAGCGCAGGGCGGCGTCGTCGTCGGTCACCCCGATGTGGCCCAGGCGCATCCCCTGGCTGGCCGACAGGTCGCCCACCCCCAGGGTGAGGGCCTCCAGCCGGGGGCTGCACCGGGCGATCTCGTCTGCGGTCTGGACGGCCTCGACCTCTTCCACCAGGCATTCGATGCCGATGCGGCCCACCTCGAGGCCGAGCTTGAGCTCGAGCTGGGTCAACATGTCGTCCACGAACCACACCTCGCGGGGCCCCTTGATCTTGGGCACCATGATCACGTCGATATTGGCCCCGGCGCCGCTAACCACCTCGGCGATGTCGTCGTGGCACCATTGGGTGTGGACCCCGTTGATGCGGTAGGAGCGGATCTTGTGGCCCCAGTCGAGCTCGTTGAGCCCGGCGATGATGTTGCGGCGGGCACCCACCTTGGCCGACGGCGCCACCGCGTCCTCAAGGTCCAAGAATACCATGTCGGCATCGCTCTGGGCCGCCTTGGCGATCATTTTCCCGGAGTGGCCAGGGGTGGACAGCTCCGACCGCCTCACCCGGGTCTGCTTCTCCCGCTCACAACTGCTCATTGGTGCTCCTTTTGTCCTCTTCGTATCAATTCACTCGGTCTGGTCGGCCTCGAGTGCGCCGATTACCTCGTCGGTGTGCTCGCCCAGCTTGGGGGCGGGGCGGTACACCCCGGTGGGCGAATCGGCGAAGCGGATCGGCGGTTTGGGGGTGATCACCGGGCGGGCCGAGCCGGGGTGGTCCACCGCCACCAGCATCTTGCGTACCCTCACCTGCTCGTCGCGAGCCAGGTCCACGGCGTTGTTCACCGGCCCGCAGGGGACCTGGTCGGCCAAGGCATCCACAACCTCTGCCTTGGTGAGCCTGCCGGTCCACGCGGTGATTGCCTCTTGGACCTCATGGCGGTGCAGCACCCGCCTCCGGGAGCTCTTGTAGCGGTCGTGGTCGATCATGTCCTCCCGTCCGATGATCCGGCACAGCCGCTCCCAGTGCCGGGGGCCGGGAGCGGCGATAGCCACCTGCCCGTCGGCAGTGTCGTACAGCTCGAACGGGCACAGCGAGGGGTGCTCGCTGCCGCGGGGGGCCTGTATCTCCCCCACATAGGTATAGCGCCAGGTCATCGACTCGCACAGCGCCATCAGCGCATCAACCATCCCCACATCCACAAACTGCCCCTCGCCGGTGCGCCGGGCGTGGTGGAGCGCGGCCAGAATCCCCGACACCATCATGGCGGCGGGGTACAAGTCGCCCACGCTGGGGCCACTCGCCACCCGCGCGCCTTCTTTGGTGCCGGTATAGCTGACGAGCCCCGACATCGACTGGGCCACGATGTCGTAGGCCGGCCAGTAGGTGTAGGGCCCCTCGCCGGTGCGGGGATCGCCGAAGCCCCGTATGGCGCCGTACACCAAGTCGGGCTTGCGCTCCCGCAGCGCCTCGTAGCCCAGCCCGAGCTGGTCCATGACCCCGGCCCGGTAGTTCTCCACCACCACGTCGGCCGTCTCCACCAGCCGAAGGAACACCTCCGCGTCGGCAGACTCTTTGAGGTTGAGGACGATGCTGCGCTTGTTGCGGTTGTTACTGGCGAAGTAGCCGCCGAAGAGGTGCTCGTCGTCGGCCTCGGTATAGGGGCCGATCACCCGGACCGAGTCGCCTTCGGGCGGCTCCACCTTGATCACATCGGCGCCCATGTCGGCCAAGACCATGGTGCAGAAGGGGCCGGCCAGGGCCTGGGTGAGATCCACGACGCGGACATCGACAAGCGGACCCGAGCGCTCGGGGATCATCGCGGCGGCGTGCTCGTGGGCGGTGAGGTAGCTGTCCGACTCGTCGTAAGCGGTGCTCATTGCGGCCTCCAGTGGCTGCGGCGCTTGATCTGCACGAGCCGCTCGAGCTCGCACACCACGTCGCCGTGTTGGTTGCGGCCCCAGTGCTTGAACCGCACCACCCCGGCGTCGTCGCGTTCGGGGTCGTCGGCAATGTCGAGCACCTCGGTGTAGGCGGTTATGGTGTCGCCGTGGTGTACCGGCGCCTTGAACCGCACGGCGTCGAGACCCAGTTCGCGGAGCGCGTTCTCGGCGGTGTCCTGGCTGGCCAGCCCCACTGTCATCGACCCGGTGATCAGCCCAAACACCAGGCGACCGTCGCCCAGGGGCGATCCGGCCATGATCTCCTCGTTCCAGTGCCCCTGGGCGGTGTTCATCACCTGCTTGGAGATGTAGTTGTTCTCCACCTCGTCGATAGTGGCCGACCGGGCATGGCGCATGCGCTGCCCCACCGCGAAGTCCTCGAAGTAGTTGCCCGATCCGGTGAGGGCGGACAGCTGGTTCATCTAGGCCACCCTATCCCTGACGCAATCTCTGGACACGCGCCACGCGGTGGTCGTCTGGGCCGAGCAGTTCGTCGAGATCGCCGGCAAGCTCGGTGACATCGAGAGCCCCGGTCCGTACCATGTCTTCGATGTCCTGCCAGTCTTTGCCCCGGTCGAAGAACGACTTGTACACCGCGAGGTCGCGGAGCTCAAGAAGGGAAGTGATTCGCCGGCGAATTCGCGCATGACTATTCGGGTTGCGACCTCGGTGTGGAACGGATCAGAAGTGAGAAAAACGTCCAGTGGGACACGGCGCCACCACAGCCTCGCCTGCCCATCTCGTTGGAGCCTCTCTTGCGACTGCTCAGGTACTTCGATGTCTGCGGGCAGCGCGGCAAGAACCTGCTCATATGCGGTGAACGGCACGAAAACGTTCAGATCGATGTCGTTCGTGGCCCGAGGCTCCTCGATGCACCATGCCAGCGCCAGCGCCCCTCCGAACGCATGGGGCATTCCGGCCCGTTCAAGTGCTTCGTGGGCTTGCAGAACGAGTTGGACAAAATCGACTGGGGGTTCGCGCCCGCTCATCCTGGTTTCTCAGCGCGTCGGCTGAGCGGCGGAAACTCCAGGTCTTCGCGGTATCGGGAGGGAGGAACGCCGCGAGATGGAGGAGGGACTCGAGCTTCTCTCCTGGCGAGAGGGGATTCGACCCGTTGTCCTTGTCTGATTCTGAGCTGGCCTCGACCATGCGCTGCCACCACGGCTTGCCGTCTGCATCGGCTGTGAAGTCCCGATCCGGCGCTGGGTCTCGATCCGCACCGACCTCTCGATCGGGCGCTGGGTGTACGGCAGGGCCCGACACGCCGCCAGTCTACCGAAGCGGGGAGGGGGGCAGCAGGTGGTCGGAGACGATGCGCTGCATGATCTCGCTGGTGCCCTCGAAGATCTTTGTGAGGCGGGCGTCGCGCCAATAGCGCTCGATGGGGAAGTCGGTGGTGTAGCCCGCGCCGCCGTGGATCTGGAGGGCCTCGGAGGTCACCCGCTCCGACATCTCCGATGCCAGGTACTTCACCATCGCGCCGTACATGTCCGACTTCTCGCCGGCATCGGCGTTGGCGGCCACCTGGTACATGAGGGCGCGGCAGGCCTCGAGCTCCGATGCCATCTTGGCGATCTTGAACCGGGTCACCTGGAAGTCGCCGATCGGCCGCCCGAACTGCTCCCGCTCCTGGGCATAGGCGATGGAGTCCTCCAGCGCTCCCCGGGCGAGGCCGACGGAGCGGGCCGCGGTGTGGATGCGGGGGGTGGTCATCCCCGCCGCGGCCCGTTTGAACCCCTCGTCCTCAGCGGTCTCGGCCCGCTCCGATCCCACCAGGCAGTCGTCGGGCACGAAGCAGTCGTCGAACGACAGCTCGAAGGTGCGCCACCCGTGGTAGCCGATCTTTCTGATCGGGTTGCCCGACACGCCCTGGGGGAAAGTCCCCGGCGCCTTGTGGACCGCGAACTGGCGGATCCCCGAATGGCGCTTGTCGGGGTCATACGGCTTGTTGCGGGCCACCACCAAGATGCAGTCGGCCTGGTCGGCGAACGTACACCACATCTTCTGGCCGTTGAGCAGCCAGCCCCCGTCGGTCTTCGTGGCCCGGGTCCTCACCGAGGCGATGTCGGATCCCGCGCCGGGCTCCGACATGGCGAAGCACCCCAGCCATTCGCCCTTGGCGGCCAGCGGCAGGTACTTCTCGCGCTGGGCGGGGTTGAGCGCCAGGGCCATTCCCGAGCGGGCGATGATGCTGGCCACGCTCATCCACGCCCTCGACAGCTCCTCGGTGACCAGCGCGTACTCGAACACGCCCAGCCCCAGCCCGCCGTAGCGCTCCGGCACCATGATGCCGAAGAACCCCAAGTCGCCCATCTCCTTGCGCAGCTCGTCGGGAATGAGGCCGTGCTCGGGATCGAGCCGGTTGGCGATGGGCAGCACCTTGTCCATGGCGAAGCCGCGGGCCATCTCCTGGATCGCCTCCCGCTCGTCGGTGTGGTAGGGCGCCGGGATCGGCGGGCGGGGGTCCACCAGGGCTCGGGCCATCGTCAATCCCGCGGGGCCCGGCGCCGCTTGGCCACCAGGTTGGTGCGCCGGTAATCGAGCACCAGATCGCCCCACTGGTTGCGGGCCTCGGTGTGCCAGGTGACGATCCCGGTGCTCGGCCTGCTGGTGGACTCCCGGGCCTCGAGCACCCGAGAACTGGCCGTGAGCGTGTCGCCCGGGTACACCGGCTGGTGGAACCTCACTTCCTCCATGCCCAAGAACGCCCCCCCCGTTTCGCTCAAGTCCTCCACCGACAGGCCGACCACGGTACACAGCACCAGCATGGGGTTCACCACCACGTCGGGATGGCCGTGGGCCCGGGCGAACTCCGCGTTGAGGTGCATGGGGTTCCAGTTGCAGGTCGCGGTGGAGAACAGCGCATTGTCGCCGTCGGTGATGGTGCGGCCCCAGTGGTGGTCGAATGTCCGGCCCTCCGGGAAGTCCTCGAACTGGTTGCCGTGGGGGACCAGCGCAAAGCTGTCGAAATCGGGCTCGCCCATCAGCCTCCGACGCTAACAACCAACTCCCAACCCGACAAGCAGCCCTCGGCGCGTTGTCGCCGAGGTCGAGCCTTGACAATCGGGCATCGGCGGTCAACCATTGGCCTGTGACCGTGGAGGCCGTTGCGGCGCACGAGGCGTTCCACCACCGGATCCTGGAGGCGGCCCGCACCCTCACCGAGGCCGAGCAGATTGCGCCGTCGGCGTGTGCGGGGTGGCGGGTGCGCGACGTGGTGGCCCACATCGGGGCCGGGGCCCGCAACCTGATCGACCCGCTTCCGGTGCCCGACGAGCGGCTGCCCCTGCCCTCGGTGCGCGAGCGGGAGCACGACGTGCATGTGGACATCCGCCGAATCTGGCCGATAGCCGAGGTGATCGAAGAGCTCGACCACTACGGCGGCCAGCGGCTGACCCGGCTGTCGGCCCTCCAATCCGAGCCGCTGGCCTCGTCGCCGCTGGAGGTGCCCGGCTTGGGCACCTACCCCATGCACGCGGTGGCCAACGGGTTGGCCTTCGACTGCTTCTGCCACCTCTATCACGACATCGCCGCGCCCGGCGGCCCCGTTCAGCGAGAGCTGCCCCCGCCCACCCACGAGGAGCTTCACCCGGTGGTGCAGTGGATGATGTGGGGGCTGCCGCAGATGCAGGGCCCCGAGC
>VYDF01000221.1 GCA_009843565.1 Acidimicrobiia bacterium
GACTCGGTCCACTTCACCGGGCGACCCAGCTCCAAGGCGGCCTTGGCCGCCACCAGGTACTCGGGATACAGGCCGGTCTTGGCCCCGAAACCGCCGCCCACTGCCGGGGCAATGAGCCGCACATTGTCGCCGTCGAGGCCGAACAGGCCGGCGAACCCGTCCTTGAGGCCGATGGGGGCCTGGCTGGGGAAGATCACGGTCATCCCGCCTTCGGGGGTGCCGGGCTCCACCAGAATCCCGTTGGGCTCCATGGGCACTGCGGCCAGCCGCTGGCTCTCCATCTTCACCTCGGCCACATGGGCGGCCTCGGCCAGCCCATCGTCCTCGCCGAGCTCGGTGTGGAAGGCCAGGTTGCCACCCTCGTTCTGGGGCCACAGCACCTCGGCCCCCTCGGCCATGGCCCTCTCAGGGTCGGCGTTGGCCGGCCGGGGGTCGTAGTCCACAAACACCGCCTCGGCGGCGTCCATGCCCAGCTCGCGGGTCTCGGTTACCACGGCGGCGACAATGTCGCCCACGAACAACACCCGGTCGCCGGCGATCTGCGGACGCTCGAACACCGGGAGCATGGGGAATCCGGCAGTGGCCGGCAGCCCGATGTTCTCGCCGGTGTATACCGCCAGCACGCCATCCATGGCCTCGGCCTCGCTGGTGTCCACCGACTCGATGGTGGCGTGGGCCATCGGCGACCGCACGAACGTGACGTAGGCGGTGCCCTCGGGAGTGAAGTCGTCGTAATAGCGCTCTGCGCCGGTCAACAGCCCGGGATCCTCGACGCGAACGACAGAATTCCCCAAAATCGAACCAGAACTCGACACGGTTTTCCCCTTTTTTGTTATCGGGAGTCGGGAGGATGTTAGAACCACCTTATGGATCTGAGCCAGCTTTACGACCCGACGCTCGACGAATTCGTGCCGGAAGCGTTGGATATCTTGTCGAAGTTCTCGTTTGAATCGGAGGGCAACGACCTCTCCACGCCTGAGGGACTGTCCAAAGCCCGTGACCTCGAATCGCTGGGGGGCGGCATCCTCGCCGCCAACTTCCTTGACGACGTGGACATTCGCACCTACGCCGGCGCGGCGGGCAACGAGTTGGATCTGCGGGTATTCGCCCCCGACGGGCCGGCCCGGGCGGTGTACCTCGACATCCACGGTGGCGGGTTCTTCATGGGCCATCCCAAGATGGGCGATCGTGGCAACCAGGCCATGGCCGACACCCACCAGATCGCGGTGGTCAGCGCCCAATATCGGCTGGCCCCCGAACACCCTTGGCCCGCTGGCCCCGACGACTGCGAGGCCGCCGCACTCTGGGTGCTGGGGCCGGGCCGCGACGAGTTCGGATCGTTGCCGCTGCTGATCGGCGGGGGCTCGGCCGGGGCCAACCTGGCTGCCACCACCCTGGTGCGGATGCGCGACCGCCATGACGCCGCCGCGGAGTTCATCGGGGCCAACCTGGTATTCGGCGTGTTCGACTTGAGTGGTACGCCGTCGCAGGTCGTTCTGGGCAACGTCGAATTCCGGGAAATGTACGTGGGCGACCACGACACCAAGGGGCGCAAGCACCCCGACATCTCCCCGCTTTATGCCGACCTCAACCACCTATGCCCGGCACTGTTCACCGTGGGCACCCTCGACTACCTCTACGACGACTCCTTGTTCATGGCCGCCCGGTGGCGAGCCGCCGGCAATCCCACCGAGTTGGCCATCTATCCGGCCTCCCCTCACGGGTTCACCGCGTTGCCCACCAAGATGACCCGGGCCGCCAACGACCGCACCGACGCCTGGCTGGCCGAAATCTTGGAAGGCGTCGACAGCTAGCCTCTGGCCATGAGCCCTCTAGACCAAGTGGTGCCGTCGGCCCGCCATGTGGGGATCGACGACGTGCCGTTCGTGGAGAACACCGCGCTGGGAGCGCGGATGCGACTGCTCCAGGTCAACGCCGACGACGGCCTCTACGTACTGCACGGCTTCATGCCCGCGGGCATGACGGTGCAAACCCACCACCATCAAGGGCCGGTACTGGCCTTCACTTTGAGCGGCGCGTGGGGCTACCGGGAGAACGACTTCATGAACCGGGGTCGCAGCTACCTCTACGAGCCGCCGGGCTCTGTCCACACCCTGTTCGTGCCCGAGGACAACACCGAGCCCACCGAATTGGTGTCAGCCATATACGGCGACGTGGAGTACCTCGATCCTGAAGGCAACGTGGAGTACATCTCCAACGCCCAGTCCAATCTCAAGATGTACTACCGCTATTGCGAAGAGCAGGGCATCCCCCGCCCCAACGGCATCCTCCAGTAGCCCAAGTCGGAGCCGACGGCGGGCTCAGCCGGCGGTGTCCAGGTGGCGGAGGCGGCCACGGGCGAGCTGGCCGGCCAGGTAGGCAGCCACCGCGATGGCGGTGATGACCAGCACCCAGCGGATGCCGATGACGCTGGCTATCCCTCCTTGCACCAGGATGCTCGCCGGCGCAGCCAGGCCGAACAGCATCATCCACAGGCTCATCACCCGGCCCCGATAGGCGTCGTCGCAATGGCTCTGCAGCGCACTGGTCAGAGTGGGCATGGTCACCATGAAAGCCAGGCCCACGCCGCCCATGGCCACCACCCCCAGGGCAAAGGTCGGCACCACCGCCAACACCATGGTGAACAGCGCCACTGCGGCCATCCCGATGGCCACCAGGCGGCTGTACGAGATATTCGGGTCGAATTGAAGCAGCAGCACCGCACCGACCAGCGATCCGACCCCAAAGGCACCCAGCAGCACGCCGAACCCGGCGGCATCCACGCCGAAGGCGTCGTCGGCGATCACCGGTGCCAGCCACTGGGTGGGGGAGATGGCCGCGGCAAGCATGAAGCTGGCCAGCATCACTACCCGGATGCCCTCGATGCTGCTGGCATAGCGAAACCCCGACATGAAGTCGGCCAGAAAGCCCTGGCTCGACGATGCCCCTGGCGGGGGCCGGGGCGGCAAGAAGCTCAGGCCGATGACCAGCACGGTGAAACTCGCCGCGTTGAACCAGAATGCCGAGGCCGCCCCAAAGTACTGGATGAGCCAGCCGCCCAGCATCGGACCCACCGCCCGGGAGATGTTCCACTGGGTGGAGTTCAAGAAAACGGCGTTGCGCATGACCCCGCCGGGCACGAGCTCCACCACGATGGCCTGCTGCACCGGTGCTCCCACCGACGCGGTGGCACCCCCGCCGAACGAGAAGGCCACCAGCACCCAGAACGTCTCGGCGTCGATCTGGACCACCCAGGCCAGGGCCACTGCCACCACCATCTGACCGACCACCGTGGCCAAAAACAGGCGGGTGCGGCTGTAGCGGTCGGCCAGCGATCCCCCGAACGGGCTCATCAACAGCAAGGGCACCAGCCCGACAGTGGCCGCCACCGTCACCTTCCAGGGGTCGTCGGTGATGTCTTCCACCAGCCAGCCGATGGCAGCCAGGTACATCATCGACCCGATGTTGGACACCACGCTGGTGGTCCAGTACAGGCGGTAATCCCGATACCCCAGCGCCTGCACTGAGCGCGGCGCCCGCCGATCAGGACCTTCTATCACCCGCTCTTTCTAGTGGTCCCTCTGTGAATCGGGCGAAGCAGTTTGAGGGGATCAGGGACCGGCGGCGGTCACGGTGTCGGTGTCGCGGCCCGAGCGGATCACGGTGCCGGGGCGGGCTTCGGTGAGGACTCCGGCCCGCTGGGTCTCCACGCCGTTGACCAAGACGTGCTCAATGCCCTCGGCGCCGCCGGTCAGCCGCCACCCTCCGCCGGGCATATCCCAGGCGGTGGTCACCGGGGCCTTGGTCAGGCGGGCGGGGTCGAACACCACGATGTCGGCGTACCAGCCCTCGGCCAGCCGTCCTCGGCCCCGCAGGCCGTAGTGGCGGGCGGGGCGGTCGGTCACCAGATTCACCGCCTGCTCCAGGCTGAGCAGGCCTCGATCGCGCACCGTGTCGCCCACCAGCGCCGAAGTGCAGCCCCAGGTCATCATCATGTCCAGATGGGCGCCAGCATCGGAACCGCCGGCCAGCACCCGGGGGTCGCCCAGCATCTCGGCCCGCTTCTTCCACGACTCGTCGTCATCGCCCACCACCGGAGGCCCAAACCCGGTCATCAGGTCGTCTTCCAGAGCGATGTCGCACATCACGTCGAAGGGATGCTGGCCCCGCTCGGCGGCCAGTTCGCCCACGTTGCGACCCACCAGCGCCTGCAAGTGAGGAGACGGCGATGACACGTCCACAACGGTGGTCTCGGCCCACCGCACCCAAGTGCGATGGGAAGCCTGGGCCGCACCGTCGAGCAACCGCTGGCGCACCTCGGGGCGGGCCAGCGCCTCAGCTTTGGCCGCCGGATCCAGATGCATGATCTCGGCCCAATCGGGCAGAGTGTCGAACAGCACCCCGGTGGCGAAGTTCAACCGCATCTGCATCACATCGGGCAGCATCAGGCCAACCACGGCGGCGCCCCGCTCTCGGGCGTGGTCGGCGGAGCCCAGGCGGTTCTCCAGGTAGGCGTCCTCGCCGGGCCGCACGTTGAACAGGTTCCAGTTCAGGGGCCGGTCGGCGGCCAGCACCATGGCCGTCATCAGCTCGTAGACCTCCGGCGCCCACATGGGGTCGATGCTGGGGATCAGCTCCAGGGTGGTGCCGGGGTGATCCCGGCACACGCCGGCCAACGCCACCATCTCGGCGTCGGAGGCCGCCCGCGACGGCACCGGATCGCCGTGATGGTCGTTGTGGGCCGCCGCTTTGGTGGAGGAGAACCCGAGTCCGCCCTCGGCCAGGCTCTGGCCCAGCAGGGCCTTCATGGCCTCGATCTGCTCGTCGGTGGCGGCCTCGCCCACCGATGCCGATCCCATGACCAGGCGTCGCACCGTGCTGTGGCCCACCAGGAACCCGGCGTTGACCCCCAGCCCGCTACCTTCCAGCCGATCCAGCCACGAGCCGAACGACGACCAACCGAAGTCCAAACCTGCCTCCAGCGACTCGGTGGGCATGCCCTCCACCCGGGCCAGCATCCGCATCACGTAGTCGGCCTCGCCGGCGACCATCGGCGCGATGGTGAATCCGCAGTTCCCGCCGATGGCCGTAGTAATCCCGTGCAAGGACGACGGGGTGAGGTGGGGATCCCACAGCACTTGGGCGTCGTAGTGGGTGTGGACGTCGATGAACCCCGGAGCCACCGCCAAACCGTCGGCATCGATCACCTGGCGGGCGGCCTCATCCGACCGTCCAATCGACACAATGCGCCCGTCTCGCACACCAACGTCGGCCACTCGACCCGGCGCTCCTGTGCCATCGACCACCATCCCACCCCGAATCACACAATCCAACATGGCTTACCCCTGCGCTATCGTCGTTTTCCGGCCCAATGGGCTCAACCCCCCTACCGTATCCGAGACGCTCGACTGGAGTTCCTGATGTCTGCGAGGCCTACCTCTTGAGGCGCAGCATCGCCGTCGTTGGAGCGGGCTGGACGGGCGCGGTGGCTGGACGCCTGCTCACCGACGCCGGATTCGCGGTGGAGGTGATGGAGAAGACCGGCGTGGTCGGCGGACACTCTCGGGCCGAGACCATGAACGGAGTGGTGTACGAGCCCAACGGCGCCCACATCTTCCACACTTCCAACGCGGCGGTAAATGAGTTTGTGAACGCCCACGGCCTCACCCGGCCCTACGACCACAAGGTGCTCACCGAGGTGTACCTGTCGCCCGACGACGAAGACAACGAAGGCCGCCTGCTGTCGTGGCCCCCACAGGTCTCAGAGCTGGGGGAATTGCCGAACTGGCCGACGATTGAGCGGGAGCTGGCCTCCCTCCCTTCTCAGCCCGCCGGCGACAACTTCGAGGACTACGTGGTTTCGATGATGGGCCGCACCCTCTACGACCTCTTCATCAGGGACTACACCACCAAGCAGTGGGGGCGCCCGGCCACCGAGCTGTCGGCCCGCTTTGCCCCCAAGCGGGTGGAGTTGCGCAAAGACGGCCACCAGGGACTGTTCCGAGACCGCTGGCAGTACTTCCCCCCCAATGGCATCAACGAGGTGATCGAATCGGTGCTGTCCCCCGTGGCGGTCACGCTGAATGCCGAGATCACCACCGACGACGCCGACCGCCTCGGCCAGGACTACGACGCGGTGATCGTCACCGCCGCGCTGGACGACTTCGCCCGCTGCCCCGGCGAGCTGGAGTGGCGGGGCATCGAGATGGTGTCCCACTACCACGCCACCGACGAACCCAGCGGGGTGATGTCCCCGGCCTATGTCACCAACCGCCCGTCGATGCGGGTGCCCTACACCCGCACGGTGGAGACCAAGCACGCCACCGGACAGCAGATCACAGGCACCGTGGTCAGCGAGGAGATGCCCGGTGCCCCTCGGCGCCACTACCCGGTGCTGACCGCCGACGGAGTCAACGAGCGTCGCAACGCCGAACTGGCCGAGAAGATCGCCGCCTGCTTCGACATCCCGGTGCATTTCGCCGGTCGACTGGCCACCTATCGCTACATCAACCAAGACGAGGCCATCGCCGACGCCATGGCCGTGGCCGACCGCGTCGCGGCCGGCCTCGCGGAGTAACCGCCAATGAACGGGCAAGGCTGGCGCTTTTGGATCGATCGGGGGGGCACGTTTACCGATGTGGTGGCCCAGCGACCCAATGGGGAGATAGTTACCTCCAAGCTGCTGTCGGAGAGCCATAGGTATCGCGACGCCGCGGTTGAGGCCATCCGGACCCTGCTGGAGCTGGCCCCC
Source organism: Acidimicrobiia bacterium (assembly GCA_009843565.1). Lineage (GTDB taxonomy): Bacteria > Actinomycetota > Acidimicrobiia > Acidimicrobiales > Bin134 > Poriferisocius. The sequence goes on from VYDF01000221.1 coordinate 6,752, forward strand.
GGACAGCCCATCCCGTCGACCCACGTGGCCGAGGTGAAGATGGGCACCACCGTGGCCACCAACGCCCTGCTCGAGCGCCAGGGCGAGCCCACTGTTCTGGTCACCACCAAGGGTTTCGCCGACGCCCTTCGCATCGGCTACCAGACCCGGCCCGACCTTTTCGCCCTCGACATCGTGCTGCCCGACATGGTGTACCAGCAGGTCATCGCAGTGAGCGAGCGGGTTAGGTCCGACGGTGTCGTCGAGCGACCCCTCGATGAGGACGACGCCCGCCAGCAATTGGCCGCGGCGCACCAGGCCGGACTGCGGTCGGCGGCCATCGTGCTGCTGCACGGCTACCGCTACCCCGAACACGAAGCCCGCCTGGTGGAGATCGCCGCCGAAGTGGGCTTCGAGCACATCTCGGCCAGCCACCAGGTGAATCCGCTTATCCGCCTTGTGCCCCGAGGCGACACCACGGTGGCCGACGCCTACCTAACCCCGGTGCTGCACCGCCACATCCAAACTGTCCAAGACCAACTCGACACTTCGCTGCTGTTCATGCAGTCCAACGGCGGGCTGGCCCACCCCGACCATTTCCGGGGCAAGGACGCGCTGCTGTCGGGCCCGGCCGGCGGGGTGGTGGGCATGGCCCGCACCGGGGAGGCTGCCGGTCACGCCCGTCTGATCGGCTTCGACATGGGCGGCACCTCCACCGATGTGTCGCATTACGACGGTCGCTTCGAGCGCACCACCGACGCGGTCGTGGCCGGAGTCCGGGTGCGGGCGCCGATGATCCTGATCCACACCGTGGCCGCCGGTGGCGGATCGATTCTGTCGTTCGACGGCAGCCGCTTCCGGGTAGGACCCGACTCGGCCGGCGCCGAGCCCGGGCCGGCCTGCTACGGCAACGGTGGTCCGCTCACCGTTACCGACGCCAATGCCGTTCTCGGCCGACTGCACCCCGACCACTTCCCGGCGGTGTTCGGTCCCCGCGGCGACCAGCCTCTCGATTCCACCGCGGCCCGAACCGCCTTCGCCGAACTGGCCGAGGCCATCACCGGCGCCACCGGTCAGCCGTGGACCCCAGAGAAGGCCGCCGAGGGGTTCCTGGATGTTGCGGTCCAGAACATGGCCAACGCCATCAAGACCATCTCGGTGCAGCGGGGCCACGACGTGAGCGCCTATACGCTGGCCTGCTTTGGCGGGGCCGGGGGCCAGCACGCCTGCCGGGTGGCCGACGAACTGGGCATGTCCACCGTGTTGATCCATCCCCACGCCGGGGTGCTCTCGGCGCTGGGCATCGGCCTGGCCGACGTGCGCTCGGTAACCGAGCGGGCGGTGGGCCAGCTGCTCACCGATGAGTTGCTGACGACAATCGCCCATGACATCGGCGAGCTGGCCGCGGCGGCCTATTCCGAGGTGGCCGCCGACCTGGCCCACTCACAAATCCACATCGAGGCCAGCTTCTTCTTGCGCTACCAGGGATCGGACACCGCGCTCGAAGTCGCCGCCGACGACTACCGCCCGGTGTTGGCCGCTTTCGAGGACCTGCACCGAACCCGCTTCGGATTTGCCTCTCCCGAAACGCCAGTCGTGCTGGAATCGATCCAGGCGGAGGCCATCGGCCGCAGCGGCCTCTCGGAGACCCTGGCCGACCAGCCTGCCTCGGCTTCTCCTGAGCCCTCCGACGATCCTGCCCATCAGGCCAGCCACCCGGCCAGCTTCGAGGGCCAGACCCTCGACACCCCCTTCTACGACCGGGCCGATCTGGTTTCCGGCGCAGCCGTGGACGGCCCCGCGGTCATTGTCGACCCCCACTCCACCACGGTGGTTGAACCGGGCTGGGCCGCAGCAGTCGGGTCCGGCGGCGAACTGGTAATGAACCGGGTTGTGCCCCGCCCGGAGGCGGCGGTGGGCACCCATGCCGACCCGGTGATGCTGGAGATCTTCAACAACCTCTTCATGAACGTGGCCGAACAGATGGGGGTGGCCTTGGAGAACACTGCCGCTTCGGTGAACATCAAGGAGCGGCTGGACTTCTCCTGCGCCATTTTCGATCCCAACGGCGAGCTGATCGCCAATGCCCCCCACATGCCGGTACACCTGGGCTCGATGGACATGGCGGTCAAGGCCATCATCGCCCGCCACCCAAACATGGCGCCTGGCGACGCCTTCATCACCAACGCCCCTTACAACGGCGGAACCCACCTGCCCGATGTGACCGTGGTCATGCCGGTGTTCGATGCCGACGGCGAGGAGGTCTTGTTCTTCACCGCGTCCCGAGGTCACCACGCTGACATTGGCGGCAGCGTTCCCGGCTCTGCACCAGCCCACGCTTCGAACATTGCCGAGGAGGGAGTGCTGTTCGATGGCGAGGTCCTCGCCCGGAGCGGCCGGTTCCAAGAAGCGGAGATCCGGGCCTTGCTCACCGGGGCCGAGTGGCCGGCCCGCAGCCCCGAAACCAATCTCGCCGACATAAAGGCCCAGCTGGCCGCATGCCAGAAGGGGGCGGTTTCCTTGGGCGAGGTGATCGACTACTACAGCCTGGCCACGGTCCACGCCTACATGAGTCATGTGCGGGCCAACGCCGCGGAATCGGTACGCCGCCTGATCGACCGCCTGGAGGACGCGGCATTCACCGCCAGCTTCGACGACGGCTCTCAGGTGTCGGTGGCCTTTCGGGTGCATCACGACAGCCGGACGCTCACCGTGGACTTCACCGGCACCAGCGACCAGCACCCCGGAAACTTCAACGCTCCCCAACCGGTGTGCCGGGCCGCGGTGCTGTACGTGCTGCGATGCCTGGTGGACGACAACATCCCGCTCAACAGTGGGTGCTTAGAGCCGGTGGAGCTGATTATGCCCACGCCCAGCATGATCAGCCCGGTAGAACCCGCGGCGGTTTTCGCCGGCAACGTGGAAACCTCGCAGCTCATCGTGGACACCTTGTTCGGGGCCGTGGGCTCAGTGGCCGCCGCCCAGGGGACCATGAACAACGTGGTGTGGGGCAACGATCGCCACCAGTACTACGAGACCGTGTGCGGGGGCGCGGGAGCAACCGCCCGACGAGCCGGCTGCGACGCCGTTCACACCGGCATGACCAACGCCCGACTCACCGATCCCGAGGTGCTGGAACAACGCCACCCGGTAGTGGTGGAGGAATTCTCCATCCGAAAGGGCAGCGGTGGGGCAGGGCTAAACCGGGGCGGCGACGGGGTGGTGAGGCGTACCCGGTTCGAGGAGCCCATGAGCCTCAACGTTTTGTCCTCCCGGCGAGAGGTCGCCCCATACGGCATCAAGGGAGGCTTGCCCGGCGAGGTCGGAGTCAACCGTGTCCTGCGGGTGGACGGCACCGTGGAGAACCATCCCGGCGTGTTCCACACCGACGTGCAACCCGGCGACCGGCTCGAGGTCGCTACCCCCGGCGGCGGTGGCTACGGCCCGGCCGATGAGGATCGCTGAGCGGCCAGGCGGACGCCTTCGACGATGCTGGTGTAGCCGGTACAACGGCACAGCGTCCCAGCCAGGAACTCTCGAATCTCCGATTCAGCGGGCTCGCCAGCTTCGACGGGGCGGTCGGCCAACCAAGCCACTGTGGACATAATGATGCCCGGCGTGCAGAAGCCGCATTGAAAGCTCATGGCGTCGGCGAATGCCTGCTGCACCGGCCCCAACACCAGGTTGCCCGGATCGGATGTGTCCACCAATCCTTCAATGGTGGACACCTCACAGCCGTCAGCCTGCACTGCCAGGATGAGGCACGACCGCACCGCGGCGCCATCCACCAGAACCGTGCACGTCCCGCACACTCCGTGCTCGCACCCCAGGTGGGTACCGGTCAACCCGCACTGGCGACGCAGGAAGTCGGCCAAGGTGGTACGGGTCTCGGCCTCAGCGGTGCATTCCAGCCCGTTCGCCCGCAACCGGACGGTGCGAGTCGGACTCATCGCGCTTCCGCCATTGGCCTACCAGGTGATGCTCTGGCCGGCGTTGGCCCGCAGAATCTGGCCGGTTACGTAGCGGGAGGCGTCCGAGGCCAAGAACCAGATCAGGTTGGCCTGGTCGGACGCCTCGCACAACTCTCCAAGCGGTGAGCGGTCCCGCATCAGCTTGAGGTAGCTGTCCATCTCAGCGGCGTCGATGCGGCCCTCGGAATCCCGCAGATGGCCGCCCACGAAGTTGGTGAGGGTGAAGCCGGGGGCGATGGTGTTGACTCGCACGCCACTTGGTCCGGCCTCTACGGCCAGCGATTGGGTGAGCATCGCCACCGCCGCCTTGGTGGCCGCGTACACCGACAGGCCCCCTACCGGGGTGTTGATGGCGGTGGCCGACACGTTGATGATCGAACCCGACCCCTGGGGGGCCATTACCCGCACGGCAGCCTGGCAGCCGAAGAAGACCCCCTTGAAGTTGATGGCCAGCACCCGGTCGAGTTCGGCCTCGGTCACGTCCACCACTTCGCCGTAGCTGCCCACCCCGGCCACATTGGCCATCACGTCTAGCCGCCCGAACTCGTCCAATGCCGCAGCCACCAAGTCGCTCACCTGCGCAGCGTGAGTGGTGTCCACCGGATGGGCCACCGCCCGGCCACCGGCGTCAACGATGCGGTCCCGGGTTCGGGCTGCTCCCTCGTCGTCGATGTCGCCCAACACCACCGAGGCTCCCGCCGCGGCCAGCGTCTCCGCGGCGGCTTCCCCTATCCCGCTGGCGGCCCCGGTGATGCACGCCACTCGGCCGCTCAAGTCGAAAACGCCGAGTTTGTCCACCTACCAAGTCTGGCCCACCGCTAACCGGCTTGCCCCACCGCCGCGCCGGTGCGAGTCTTGGGCCATGGTGGTGGAAATGGAATGGCTGGTGGACCAACCCTCCCAATCCAATCCGGTCATGGTGGTGGCTTTGGAGGGTCTGTTCGACGCCGCCGATTCGGCCACCACTGCGGTGCGCCTGATGAAAGAGAGCGCCAACAGCGTCGAAACACTGGCCCGCATCGACCCCGAGGGGTTCTTCAACTTCCAGGACCGCCGCCCTGAGGTCCGCTTGGACGACAACGGCAGGCGGGTCATCGACTGGCCGTCAACCCAGGTGGACGCAGTGGAGCGCTTCGGCGCCAAACACCCGCTGGTCATCGTGGACGGGGTGGAACCCCACCTGCGGTGGCGTACTTTCGCCGACTATCTGGTGGAGGTGGCCACCGAGAGCCAGGCCGGACTGGTGGTCACCCTGGGGGCCATGGTCGGCCTCGCCCCCCACACCCGGCCCCTAGGCGTAGTCGGCAGCTCCACCAACGCCGAGTTGGCCCGCATGTTCGGCTTGGGCCGCCCCACCTATGAGGGCCCCACCGGCCTGGTGGGAGCGCTCCACGACGCTCTGGACCAGGCCCGCATCCCGGTCATCTCCCTTCGGGTATCGGTGCCCCACTACGTGCCCGGGCCGCCCAACCCCGAGGCCACGAGGTCGCTGCTCAAGCGGTTCGAACTGATCACCGGGATCATTACCGACCACTCCGAGCTGGATGAGGCCGCAGTGGCCTGGCGAGAGCGGGTAGACACTGCGGTGGCAGGAGACGACGACCTCAAGAACTACGTCGCCCAGCTCGAGCGGCAAATCGACGAAGCCGACGATCTCCTTCCCACCGGCGACGACCTCGCCACCCAGTTCGAAGCCTTTCTACGCGACCCCTGGAAGTAGGGTTTTACGCCGCAGTCAGGCGGGCGACGGCCTCGTCGATGATGGTGGTGGCCAGTTTTTGGAGGGACTCGTCGTCGAGGGTGGAGACGGGGTGGGGGACGGTGACTGCGGGGTAGG